>CAZXTW010000010.1:0-25894 GCA_964643525.1 uncultured Roseivirgaceae bacterium | reverse complement strand
GGATTATACCTGGGGCGGCGAAACCAAGTTTTATGAAAACCAGGACACTGTATTTTCTGTACTGCCCAAGCCAGGCCGTTTCGTGATTTTTAAAGGAGCCATTGAGCATATGGGCAGCATACCCAGCCGACTGTGCAAGTCATCAAGGTATACTGTAGCCATGAAGTTTCAAAAAAATGAACTGGCCCATGAATAACCAACAGACTATCGAGAAAATTAGGCAAATCATTGATAACTTCTTTGATGCTGAAGCGCTGAACAAAGCAGGACTCACCTATAATGAAAAGCTACACATTATCTTAAGTGAGTCGCAGCAGGCCATGAGCCTGATTACCATTATTGAAGATGAGTTTGACATTACTTTTGAAGATGACGATATTGACCTAAGGTTATTCTTAGACATTCAGGTTATTCAACAAAAGGTGCTACAATACCTTACTGCCTCAATACCATAAGTGATTGACCATGGTACAGATTATTAGAAGCCTGCGGGTATTCGCTAAATACAAGTTTTTCATTTCGTTAAGTATCCTGAGCCTTACTATTGGTATTACCAGTACCTTTCTGGTATTGATTTGGGTTGGCCACGAGATGAGCTACGATACCTTTCATCAGGACCGAGACCGCCTGCACAGGGTGCTGATGAATATCCATGAGCCAGATGGTACTGTGTATACCAACAAAACCACGGCTTATCCCCTTCGCACAGTGCTTGAGCAGCAAACTGGTATTGATGCAACGGTTCAGCTTACCTTAGAAGATGAGTTTTACCTGATTCATGACAAAGATTCATACAAAACCAAATCGTTGACGGCGTCGCCCAACTTCTTCTCGGTTATGGGCTTTGACCTGCTAGAGGGAAACAGCCAAACCGTACTGAGCCAGGTTAACTCTGTAGTAATTTCAAAGCGGCTGGCCAACAAGCTTTTTCAAGGGCAGGCCGTAGGTAATACCTTACAACTATTTACAGTAAACCGTTTGGTAACCTACCAGATAACCGGTGTGTTTGCTGATGTGCCTGATAACTCGTCGTTACAGTTCGATGCTGTTGTACCACTGGAAGCTTTTCTGGGTAGGCATGCACACCCTGACAACTGGGGCAACCAATGGTTGTTTACGTATGTAAAAGTGGCTGAAGGGTACCAGGGCAAAACTCAACAACTGGAGCAGCGCATGAAAAACAGCCTGCTGCGTGTTAATCAGGAATTTAACTTTGCCCCTGTACTACAGCCCATAGCCAATATGCATTTGTATAATGCCTATACCAACGGCATTAATACAGGTGGCAGAATTGATTACATAAGGCTGGTGCTTATATCGCTTGCCCTGGTCATTATCATATCAATTATTAACTACTCCAACCTCATCCTTACACTGTCATACAAACGAGGCAAAGAGATTGGTATGAAGCGCATACTGGGCATTAAAAAGTCAGAAGTTTTCATTACCTCTCTGGTAGACTCATCCATGTTGATGGGGGTAGCCTTGCTTTTAGGCACAGGCTTAGTTTTGTTGCTGCTGCCCGAATATAATGCGCTTGTGGGCCTAAATCTGGGCGCCAGCCAGGTGTTAACCAGTAGTGGTTTTGTAGCAACGGTAGTAGTGGCCTTGATATTGGCAGCCATACTTAGTGTATACCCTTCGGTTTACTTCTGGTCAGTAAAGCCGCTTGATGGTATCAGAAACCAAATTGTTGTGAAGGGAGCCAAGTTAAAAATAAATGAGCTGCTACTGGCCGCCCAGTTTGCGCTTACCACTGGCTTGTTGGTATTTACCTCTGTGGTTAATAACCAGATAGATAGTGTATATAACAAGCCATTAGGCTTTGAACAAGCGCATGTAATGGTGCTTTTAATGGATGAAGCCCTGTATAGCAACCTGCCTGCTGTGAAGGCTGAGTTGGGCAAGTTGCCTTTCCTTTCTGGGGTGGGGGCCTCTTCATTTAACTTTGGCTTTGACCCTGGCCAAACCGGCGACCTTTCGTGGACTGGTAAGGGCAGCGAATATGACCAGTTTAGCATTAGTGCACTCATTGTTGACAACGATTTTACCAAGTCTTTAAACATGCAATTGGTTCAGGGGCGTAGCTTTGCCCAAAGTGGCCCTGGTGATTTGCACAGCTTTTTAATTAGTGAATCGGCTGCTAAAGCGCTGCCTTTTGATGACCCTCTGAACAAAACACTACATTTGTGGGGTAAGCAGGGCAAAATTGTAGGCATAGTGAAAGACTTTAACTACAAGCCCCTTTACCACCCAATAGAGCCTGTAGTGCTGCAGCTAGACCCTGACGAGTGCGAGTACCTTTTCTTAAAGTCGGGTAGTGGTTTTGGCTCAAAACAAATTGCCCAGGTTAATGCCGCACTGAGGCAGTTTAGCCCGTACTATGCCTTTGATTATGATTACCTACAGTCAATTATTGAGCGGCCCTACCGCAGTGATGTCGTGCTTGAAAAAATTTTCGGTTGGGGCTCGGTCGTGATTACCCTCATTTCTTGCCTTGGCTTGTATAGTTTCAGCGCATTTGCAATACAGCGGTATCAAAAAGATATTGGTATCAGAAAAGTGTTCGGTTCATCAATTGCCAACATCTTCCTGGTATATACCTATAAGTTTTTGAAAATGGTTGTTGTAGCCGTTTTCATAGCTATGCCAGTAGCGTTTTATTTAGGGCAGCGGTGGCTCAACAGCTTTTCGTACCGTTCTCAGCTTTCGGCAGATGTATTCCTGTACCCTTTTTCAATCATTATGCTGCTGGCCATCAGTTCAGTAGCCAGCCAGGTAATTCTTGCAGGCCGGGCTAACCCGCTAAACATATTGCGCCACCTTTAACCTGTTCCATAAGTAAAGCAATGTTGTGCACCCGTGGCTTACAATAGCCATGGTTACCTGGCTATACCCTAATATTTAAACATTACCTGACACACAAACTATGGCACAACCAGTACATACTGTAAGAAACAACTACTTGATATGGGGCACCTATGATTGGTCTGAACTGGGCCGTGAATGGGTGCCCTCACAAACCTGGAAAGAAACCCTCTTTGAAAGTCTGGTTTTACCCTATATACCTAACCAGTGCCATGCGCTTGAAATTGGAGCCGGAGCCGGCGAGTGGTCAGAGGCGCTTTTACAGCATGTGAGCCAGCTTACCCTGGTTGATATTGTGCCCCGTTGCCTTGATATATGCAAGATAAGATTTGAAGCCTATCGCAACATCAATTATCTGGTTAATGACGGCCAAAGCCTTCAGGGTGTGGCACCACAGTCAATTAACCTGGTGCTTGCTATGAATGTGTTTATCCAAAATGGGCCAGATGTGGTACACAGTTACCTGAATGCTATTGCGCATGTTTTAGCACCCAATGGCACTGCTGTGATTCACCATGCCAGGCATGGCCTCAATAAACAAGGCTGGCGAAGTAATGTAACTGACCAGCTGGTGGCAGATTATTGCCAGCAATGTGGGTTAACCGTGCTTAAGCAAGTCAATACATGGGCCAATGGTAAGCACAAGCTATGGGATATAGACACCATTAGTATTATTCAAAAGCAGCCAGCTTAATCAAATTATTTTTTAGTACAACTATTAAAAAAGCACCTTAAGTTATGAGTCAAAAAATAATGCAACAGAAAATGTTGCCCCATACCATCAGAAATAACTTTTTGATTTGGGCCACCTACGACTGGTCTCAATTAGGTGAAGAGTGGGTGCCTTCTGCCCAGTGGAAGCAAACCTTTATGACTGATGTATTGGGCAAATACTACCAAGGTGGCGGTAACGTATTAGAGGTAGGCCCCGGTGCAGGCGAGTGGAGTAAAGAACTGGTAACCATGGCCGACCGGCTAATTCTGGTAGACCTGGTGCCACGCTGTATTGAAATTTGCAAGCTTAGGTTTAGCGATTATAACCATATTGACTACCATGTGAATGATGGTGAAGACATCAGCTTTGTAGCCGACAACTCAGTAGACCTGGTATTTGCTATGGACGTATTCGTTCAGGTTAGTTTTGAGGTTACAGCGCACTATATGCAACAGTTTGCCAATAAGTTAAAGCCCAATGGCCTGGGTATTTTACACCATCCACGTAGGGGTACTTCAAGAATTGGGTGGCGCTCTGAAGTAAGCGATGCCAACATGCGGGACTTTTGTGCTGCCAATAACTTTGAAGTGATTAACCAGATTACAACCTGGGACAATGGCCGCCAGCACATCTGGCCTGGCCAGGATATTGATAGCGTGACTATATTCAAAAAGCTTTAACCCTGCCAGCCATGTTTACCCAAGCAGAGTTTTTAGCCCCAATAACCAGTAAGGAGTTTCGTGAACGGTACCTCTCAAATGATTTTCTGCTTATCAGAAAAAACCATTGGCAGGCACATGATTTTTTTACCTGGCAAGATTTAAACGAGTTATTAAACCGCAAACGTTTTGACAAAAGCCAGGTGCGAGTTGTAAATAAAGACAACGATTGTGACCCCGACCAGCTGTTTAGCCATAGAACCGATACCAAAACAGGTCAAAAAATTGCCTACCTAAATAGTTACACTGTTAACCAGCAACTGACAAGGGGCGCTACCCTGGTGGTTAACGGCGTTGATGAATACCATGAAGGTATTGCCCAGATGGTAGCCATGCTTGAAAACCTGGTAAATGAAAAGATTCAGGCCAACCTGTATGCCTGTTTTCAGCCTAGCCATGGCTTTGGCGTACACTGGGACAACCACGATGTGTTTGTGGTGCAGGTCATGGGTAGCAAAGCCTGGGAGGTATACCCCGCTACAGACAACAAACAAACCCTGGCAGAAGGAACCAACGCGTTGTGGAAAGGCACATTAAACAAAGGCGATGTGCTGTATATACCCCGAGGGTTTTGGCATTTTGCCCGCTCTATTGGGCAAACCATACACATAACCTTTGGCTTTACTAACCGCCGGGTAGAGCATTACCTGAAGTGGGTATTGAAGCAATTGGCCCAATACAGCCCTGATAAGGAGCATAACCTATTGCAGGCTGACCTCAACCAGTACCGGCAGCCCACCAACCAGCAACAGTTGCTTACACAATTACAAGAGGCGCTGGCAGCTGTAATTACTAGCGATTCGCTGGCAAACTACTTTCAACAAACCGATGCCAAGGCACCAGAGCGGCCCTACTTTAACTTTCCGTATGTTCTTGGCCAGCCACTGGCCCAACAAACTAAGCTGGCGTTTAATGTACCCCGTTTACAAAAAAAGGCTATTGAATATAGCGGTAGCAATATGGCCTTTACTGCCTTTAACCGCCGGTGGAGCTTTTCTGTCAAAGCTAAAAAAGCCATTGAATACCTCATAGACCAGCAACATACTTCAGTAGCCGAAATGGTTGACCATGCAGCGCAACTAAGCCTGAGTGAAAGCCAGGTAAAAGGCCTCATCAAAGACCTGCTTCAGGCAGGTTTGGTTAAATCATTTGCCTAGTCAAAGGCGACTTAATGTATATAGATACCCTTAAACAAGCACTCAATAATAAATGTAAACCAATATGGATACCTTATTAGACAAACCCACCGAAACATTAGCTGCCAATATCCAAAAAGAGCAGCTGCAAGAGCTATTTAACCAAATGTTTGCCCCGCACAGTGTGCAAGGCTTCTTTGAAAACTATTATGAAAAAAACTGTTTTCATGGCAAACAATCGGCTGTAGGAATTGCCAATTACCTGCCCGGTGTTGACTATTACAAGCAGTTAATTGAGCTTGGAGATTTGCGTTTTCCTACCGTAATGGTGCTTAAAGACGGTAAAAACCTTAACTATAGGCAATATTCTGATGTGGTAAACATTGGTGGTGTTAATGTAAGCTATGCTAATAAAAGCAAGGTGCTGAACCACCTGGCCGACGGCGGCTCGCTGGTTTTTAACAACATGCATTTGTACCACAATGCGGTAGCCAATGTAAATGAGCTGTATAAAAAAATCTTAAACTGTTCGCTGGCCAGCTCTACAGTGTTTTTGACCCCCAGTAACTCTCAGGGCTTTGGTTTACACTATGATCCGCACGATGTAATCTTGTTTCAAATAGATGGCGCCAAACATTGGAAGGTATACGCCCCGGTAGAAACCTTACCCATAGAAGGCTCGCTGCCTATGAAGGAGTTTCCGCCTACCGAATGTCTTTTTGATGGTTTGGTAGAGGCTGGCGATATTTTGTACATCCCACGAGGGTTTCCGCACGAGGCCATCACAACAGAAGCTCGTTCGCTGCACTTGTCAACAGGCCTTAGACCCATTAAATGGTTACACCTGATTGATAAGTTGTTTATTGAGCTTTCTGCCAAAAAGGCCGTGCGCCAAACTATGCCTGCCAATGTGTTAAACAACCCAACCCTGGTACGCGAGTATTTGTTAGAGGTATTGGCTAATACTGACGATGATACCCTGAGCAAGGCTGCGACCAATGCCTTTGGCGAACTTAATGATGAAAACCTCACCAGCCAGAACCAGCCCTTTATTTTCAAGTAAGAGGCACCTAAACCAAAGAATTATCATGGAAACACTTATAGCACAGCCTACCGCTAAGGCATTAACAGCCAACTGGTGGGGCAACTTTCAGGCCGATAGTAAGCAGCTAACAGACTCGTTGCTCATGAAAAATGTATTGCCCAACAATGCCGTTACTGAGTTGAACCAGTACGTCATGGATGTGGTACGAGGCATTTGCCAGCAACAAACCCTCAAATACGGCTTTAGGGTATGGGTTAACAACGAGCAGAAAAATATTCATTACATTCGGCGTAATGTATTTACCCAACCTCCTGAGCATGGTACTGACGTAACTCAATGGAGCCAGCAGGCTTTTGATAATCAAAAGTTTTGTGTGGTCATTAACCACGCCAACAGGTTTTCAGACCCTATGGCCCAGAAAATGTCCCAATACATGGCCCCGCTGGTAGAGGCCATAGGTGTGCCAATGGATGGTATGCACATAGGCATTTTTATTGGTAACTATGGCTTTACCCCGTTTGGAATACATCAAGACCCTAAAGGGGCCTATTTCTTTAACTTTCATCTGGGGCCTGGCAATAAATCAATGTTTAATTGGGAGGAAGCCGACTACCTGAAATTGGGCGGCCAAAATAATTTAGATATTGAACCCCTGCTACCCAGTGCCACTGAGTACGTTCTTGAGCCTGGTGGTATATACTTTATGCCTTGGGATAAGTACCACGTAGCCCAAACCAACGAGCTATCAGTAAGCCTTTCTGTTTGGTTTGATAACCACACTACTAACTATGTAGCTGAAAGCCTGTTTTTTGAAGTGTATGATAACTTCAAGAAGCAGCAGGCTGAAATACCCCCACTGGTACGGCCTGCCGACTTTGGGCAAAAGTTTAATACAATTGGCCAGTTTCTTTCTGCCAATGACCTTGAAAAGCCTCTGGGTAATTACCTTGAAGAGGCCTACCGAAACAAGATGAACCTACTGCTTAGCAATGGTGGGTGGTCAAAGAATACCATTACCCGCCAGCAGGAAACCGGAAGTTTTGTTGAAGATGAGCAGTTCTTTACGGTGCATAAGGTACAAGGTGTAAGCCCATTTAAAATCAGGACAGAAGCCACCACTGAATCTATTCAGGTATTTGCCAGGGGGCACCAGGTTACTTTTCCTTATAGCAGCGTGGTTTTGCAGGTCATTGACTTGTTAAATGCAGGGGTACAACTCACAATTAATGAGGTGCCCCAGCTTGAGCAACCTGACGATCGTACGCTGGTGCTTCTGCTTTTTGCACACCTATACAACTACAAAGCCATAGAAACTGCTTAACAAAACCCTACTGCATTGCATCATGCCTATGAATACAACTGAAAAAACTACCTATGCCCCATTTGTGCGGCAATATAAAGACTGGTACACATTTCAACAGCGTGGCAGCTTTTTTTTGAATTTCAGGTTTAAGTTGGCAAGTGTTGATTACCAACGTATAAGCAACACGGTTAATAAATTGCTTCAACGGCGTGAAATACTAAGAGCGGTTTTTGAGTTAAACGCAATAGGGTGCCTGGTGTACCGGTTATTACCGGTACACAGCCCTTTGCTGGCACCGATCTATATAGATATGCCCTCTAGCAAGGCTACTGAAAGGTTACAGCAGATTGAAAAAGATATTGAGTTCACCAAGCTAAATGAAGGCCCCCTGTTTCGTTGTGTAGTAGTTACCCAGGGCCAGCCCTTTTTGATGGTGTACGTTAACCACCTGATTGCCAATGCAAGGTCGGTAGAGGTACTCAAAGCTGACTTTAAACAACTGTATATTGGGCAGGGGTTACCTGTTACCTATAGCTTTAATGAGTTTGCGTGTAACGCAAACAAAAAACTATTAAAGCGTTATTCAAGCACATTTAAACACTGGCAAGCAGTATTTAACCCAATAGACCCGGCAATTATTAGCCAGCAAGACTCAAAGGTGCCAGGTCTGCTTACATTGGAGGCATGCCATCAACAGCTTTCATCAGAAAAATACCATATCATTACTACTGCACCAGGTGCCAGGCCAATGTATTATGACAAGCAATGGCACATCAATGATTTTGAAGCTGTTAGCACTTTACTGCCTAAGCTCAACATTACATGGTATAGCCTGTTACTTACGGTCTTTCGGTATGTAGTATCTAACCTGAACACACAGTACAGTTTAATTGGCTTATTGTTTGACTACCGTTACTCTAAATATGCAGCAGATAATATTGGCGAATTTACCGGCGAAGCCTACATACCTATTGAAAGTGTTGAATGCACGTTGCAACAAATACAGCATACCAACAGCTGGCTTATTAAATCTTCTGCACACTTAATATTTAATTACAACCTTTACCACATTCATGAGCCAAGCCTCTATAGGCATTGTCTGGGCTTTTTCAACTTTAGGCGTACACCTGCCAGGTTTCAAGACCTAAGCCGGTTTGATAACCCTGGTGAGTTAGACTTCCTTGGCTTTGTACTTGAGCCTATCATGAACCTGCACCCATGTGGCACTTTGCAGGCCCATTGGCGCTTTGATGCCAATGCAATTCCTGTAAAACAGTTGGTTGAGCTTGATCAGCATTTTGGGCAAACATTACAAAATACGATTGCGACCCTACAGGCCCAAGCCGTGGCACAGCCTTGTTAAATCAACAAAAAGTAAAGTCATCATGACAAGAAAAAGTAAGAAAAACCCATATTTGAGGCTTCTCACCTACCTGAAGCCATTTTGGGCCCGGGTGCTCTTGATCTTGTTCTTTATTGTAATTTCAAGTGCGGGTACGCTGGTATCACCTTTTGCATTGAAAATTATTATTGACGATGCCTTCCCTTCCGGCAATTTCAACTTCCTGCTTGGCATATTAGCAGTATTGGTAGTTGTAAATGTGGTTCGAATCATAGTTGATGTGTATGCTGATTACCTGCATGAATGGGTAAGTGGCCGTGTCATACTCAACATCAGGAAAGACCTTTTCCACCATGTGCTTCAGCTGCCTATGAACTACTTCTCGGCCAATCAAAAAGGCGATTTAGTGCAGCGGATCAATTATGAAGTAGGCATAGTTGAAAACGCCATGACCAATACTTTGATTAGGTTGCTTTACAATGTATTGGTTATAGTTGGGCTGGCAGCAGTACTCAGTTACCTGAACTTTCAGTTATTCTTGCTGTCATTACTGGTTATACCGTTTATTTATTTGAGTATCAATTACTTTCAGCCTAAGATTCAGGCTATTACTGAAAAAATACGTGAGCGTGAAGGGGTATTGAACAGTTTTTTTATTGAGCGGTTTGAAAACATCATGCTTATCAAAGCCTATAACCAGTACAAGCAGGAGCTTGCCAAGCTGCACAACAAAAGCTTTAACCTGATAAATGCAAACATCAGGCAGGCCATGCTAAGGGCAGGCAACAATGGTACCTCTACCTTTTTAGTGTCGTTAATGCCCATCTTAATTTTTGGCTGGGGTGGGCGCGATGTCATGAGCGGAGCCATGACACTGGGCGCTCTGGTAGCTTTTTTACAATACCTCAACCGTATTTTTGCCCCATTTCGAGACATGATTAACCTGCAGGTAGAAATGGTACAGGCCCGCAGCTCGGTAAAGCGAATGTTCGAAATCATGGATGAACATACCGAGATCAGGCTCAATAAATTCCAATCAAAAAGACTCAACATTAATCAGGTCGAGTTCAAAGACATTAGCCTGAAATATGAAGATAAAACCATTCTTGACCAGCTAAACCTGAAACTGCAAAAGGGTAAAAGCTATGCCCTGGTAGGGCCCAGTGGCACAGGCAAAAGCAGCCTGGTAAAAATGCTGGGCCGTTATTGCGATCCGCTGGGAGGCCAAATATTAATCGATGGTCGCGACATTAACACCATTCACCCTGATACGTTACGCTCGTCGTGTGGGTACCTGAGCCAGGAGCACCAGCTGTTTCATGATTCTATTCTTGAAAACATTCGCTATGCCAACCCCAATGTTGACCTTAGTAAGGTCAAAGAGGTGTCTGAACTGGCTGGGGTTGATAGCATTACAAAAAAGCTTGACAACAATTTTAATACACTTGTGGGCGATCGGGGCGCAAAGCTGTCAGGGGGTGAAAGGCAGCGCATTGCCATTGCCCGGGAACTGGTACGGCCTGCTTCAGTGGTAATTTTTGACGAGTCTACCTCAGCACTTGACTCTGAATCTGAAAACCAGCTCTGGCAAAAGCTTTTAAATGTATATAAAGACAATATTGTAATAGCGGTCAGCCACCGGTTAAGTACCGTTAAACACTTTGATGAAATCATTTGCCTGAAAGAGGGCAAGGTTGCCGAACAGGGCACGCACGAGCACCTGGTAAAAAACAACGGGCCCTACTATAAGCTGTTTGAAGAGCAGCTACAGGTGTAATTAATGATAAGGCCAGGGCCGCAAATGAGCATATGGAATAAAAAACTGAACCTAAAAACATCTTGTAATTATGAGGCGCAAAACATTTGAAATATCTGTCATTGTACCCACTTACAACCGTAGTGAGCAGTTAGAATATACTGTTAAATCATTACTTAAACAGTCAATTAACCCCTCACAATTTGAGTTGATAGTTGTAGACGATGGCTCTAGTGACAACACCCATGCTTTAGTAAAAAAGTATGAGCAACTACTTAACATCAAATACGCTTACCAAAAAGATGATGGCTACAGAGTTTCTGCTGCCAGAAACCTGGGCACAAAGCTTGCCGATGGTGGTGTATGCCTGTTTATTGACTCGGGCATTGTTTTAAAGTCAGACTGCCTGCAACAGCACATTACCTACCATAAGCAACAAACCCAGGAGGTAGCCTTAATTGGCTATACCTATGGCTATATACACAGCAATGATAAAGAGTCAGAGTTGATTGAGCTCATTAACCCCGAAGATGTTGATGCTTCGATCTTACATCTACAACAAAAAAATAAGTTTACTGACCTCAGAGAAGGAATTTATAGGCGGTACGGCCACCAACTGGAAGGTATGCTGGTGCCATGGACTATTTTCTGGGGTGGCCACTTGTCAATTAAAAGGTCAACTTTTGCAAAAGTAGGGTTGTGGGATGAAGGATATGACGGCAACTGGGGCTGTGAAGATAATGACCTTGGCTACCGTATTTATGATTCGGGCTGCCCTATTCATGTGCACCAACATGCTGCGGTATTGCACTTACCACATAACACCAGTGAAGACCAGAAGAAAAACGAGGGCTACACCAACTGCCTGTACTTTCATAACAAGTTCAATACGGCCGAAACACAATTATTCCTTGACTTGTACCTGAATGAAATCTCTGACCAATCGTCAGAAAAGGGTGTAATTGACTTCAATGCATTATTAGCCCAAAACCGGGTGGCCAGTTAAAAAAGAACCATTATGAAAGCAAAGCCCTACAACCGATTGGCTATTTACCTGGTAGCCCATCAAGATGACTGGCAACTGTTTATGGATCCGGTAGTGAGCGAAGATATTGTTGACCAGCATTGCAAAACAGTTATGATCCATACTACGGCAGGCGATGCTGGCCTTACCAGGCAATACTGGCATGCGCGCGAGCAGGCTGCTTTAAACTCAGTACTGTTCAGGGTTGCATGCCAGCCTGAGCAGCAGTTACAGGAGGGTCGGCTTCAGGTTGGCCCTAATGCAATTACCAGTTATAACCTGCCGGGTAATTCAAGCTATTTTTTGCGTCTGCCAGATGGAGGTATGACAGGGCAGGGCTTTAAAAGGTATAGCAACCAAAGCCTGGAAAAATTCAGGCAAGGCAGTATTGCTACCCTTACCAGTGTAGATGGCCAATGTAGCTACTACCATATGGGTATGCTCATTAACACCATACAACAAATCATTGAATATGAAGCCCGGTTGGTTGGCTTACCCATTGGGCCTGAGGTATCATTGCATTTCCCTGAGCATGACACTGCCCTGAGCCCTGACGACCATAGCGACCATTTTAATACCAGCCTGCTTTTGCAGGCCACTAATGCTTACCACAAGGTAAAGAAGTCCGCATATGTGCATTACCACATTCAGCACGCTGCGCCTGATCTTGCCGGGCTGCCTTTATTCTGGAAAACTGGCATGTTTTGCATTTACCACCAAACTGTGTTGAACATGCACGGCCATAGCACAATAGACGAAAGCTTTCAATACCCAATTTGGTGTACTAAAGATTGCGTCACGCGTGAAGTGTTTTCTTAACCAATGTAATAGCGGTCTGTATTACCTACTTTTTTACAACTGAGCATAGGCTCCAACAAGTCATCATTCTCTCTAAACCAAATCTCTATGAAACCCAACGGTATTACCATCATAATTACTGTATGGAAAAGGGGCTACCTTGACCAACAGCTTGGTGCTTTAATAGCCCAAACCATACAACCAGAGCAAATTTGGATTATTCAAAATGAGCAGCACATCAACATTAACCCGGTAATAGATAAGTACCGCCAGGTGTTTAAAGCAATTTCAGTAATACATTCAGAGAAAAACCTGAAGTACTTCGGTCGATTTTCTATTTGTTACCATGTTGAAACCCCCTACGTACTGCTAATTGATGACGATGTAATACCTGCCCCTAACTGGTTGCAAACCTGTTTACAAACCAGCAACAACTACCATGCAGTGGTATCTTGTACAGGCAGAATTATACGCCCATATAATTTCAGAACTGAAGAGTGCAGCCCTGAGGTGAAGGAAGAGTACTTTATTGGCGACAACCAGACTGATGATGCATTCAATTACATTCATCAGGATACCCAGGTTGACTATGGCTGTAACAGCTACTTCTTTAAAACAGAATGGATCAAATACTTCTGGTCAGTCATACCAGCTACTTTGCAGTCTGGTGAAGATATACACCTTTCAGCAAGTTTAATGCTTACAGCAGGCATAAAAACTGTAGTGCCCAGGCAGCTCACCTTGGCCACATCGGGCAATCAGCAAAAGCTTTACAGTCAAGACATGGTGTCGTCATGGCGGCACGCTAACTTTATTGATGTGCGCGAAACAGTTTTCAGGTACCTCATTGAAGAAAAAAACTGGGTGCCGCTGTGCTGGAAAGAGCACAGCCTGCAAATGGTTGCCAACTAATACTGCCTTTTGCCCGCCTTAGGCCATTCAGGTACCACCCAACCAGGTAAATTATTGGTTAAGCTCAAGGCCTGTCCAGTGGCGTTGTATTACTGCACGCATTTCAGCCTGCTGGGCATTGCCTGCAATAATTTCACGGCCAAACACAAAGTTATTGCCACCACTAAAGTCAGTTACAATACCACCAGCCTGTTTTACAATTAAAGCACCGCCGGCAACATCCCACGGGTTAAGGTTATATTCAAAAAAGCCTTCAAAGCGGCCACAGGCCACATACACCAGGTCAACCGCAGCACTACCCATACGGCGCAGCCCGTGGGTGCTGCGCATAAAGTCATTGATTATGGTCAGGTACTCGGGCATTTTATCAAAGTTGTAATACGGAAAGCCAGTGGCCAATAAACTTTCAGACAGGGTAGGGGTTTCAGAAACACGAATGGCCCTGTCATTACACATGGCAGGGCTATCTTTGGTGGCATAAAAGCATTCGTCTTTGTTCACTTCATACACCACAGCCAGTACTACCTCGTTGTATTGCATTAAGGCTATGCTTACTGCAAAAATGGGCAGTCCGTGCATAAAATTGGTAGTACCATCAAGGGGGTCTACAATCCAGTTATACTCTTCAGCACGGTGGGTGGTAGTGCCTTCCTCGGCCACAAAGCCAGCGCCAGGTACAAGGGGTGTAAGGCCTTCAACCAACATCTTCTCTGCTTCTTTATCTACGTAAGATACCAGGTCATTAAACCCTTTCAGCTCAATTTTTTCTCTTGAAAAGCTAGCCCCCTCTTTTCTGATAAAGGCCCCAACCTCAAGGGCCAGGGCTTTCACCTGGGGTAATATTTGCTGTAGTTGTGACATAGTGGTGGCAATTATTTTATTGCGTTTATAACCAATACAAACTCACCTTTGGGGGGGTGCGTTTCAAAATGTGTAATCAAAGCTTCTGGTGTGCTGGTAATCGTTTCTTCAAACTTTTTGGTCAGCTCTCTCGAAACTGATACCTGCCTGTTATTGCCTACAAACTCAAGCAGTTGCTTCAAAGTTTTTAACAGCCTGTGAGGTGATTCATACAGCACCACCGTACGGGGCTCCTGGGCAATTTGCTGCAGGCGGGTTTGCCGCCCCTTTTTTAAGGGCAAAAACCCTTCAAACACAAACCTGTCTGTTGGAAAGCCCGATTTTACCAGGGCAGGCACCAGGGCAGTAGCGCCGGGCAGGCACTCTACTGGCAGGGCATGCTTCAGGCACTCGCGCACCAGCATAAACCCAGGGTCTGAAATACCCGGTGTGCCTGCATCAGAAACAAGGGCCATGACCTGCCCGCTTTTCATTTTTTGTACAAGGCCTTCAAGTACCTTATGCTCATTATGGGCATGGTAGCTTTGCAGGGGTTTGCCAATATTGTAATGCTTTAGCAAAAAGCCAGAGGTGCGGGTATCTTCAGCAAGTATCACATCTACATGCTGAAGCACTTTCACCGCCCTGAAGGTAAAGTCATCCAGGTTGCCAATGGGGGTAGGCACAAGGTACAGGGCTGTGGCAGGCTCCATCACTAAGCTGCAGGCAGCAGGCCATCAATAGCTTTGGCCAGGGCTCTGTCCTTATCAGTTACAATATTGCCCATATCATGGGTAGTCAACTCAATAGTTACCCGGTTATACACGTTGCTCCAATTGGGGTGGTGGTCCATTTTTTCGGCTATAATGGCTACCTGTGCCATAAAGCCAAAAGCCTGTACAAAATCAGTAAAGGTAAAGGTACGTACCAGCTTATTGTCAGTTTCCTCCCACATAGTTTAGTTTATTTAGTGGCTGTAATAATGTATTGGTAGGCCAGGCTTACAGAGTCTGGCTGTATGCTGGTAAAACCAGCTGCGGCTAACTCATTGCTTACTATAATCAGTGGTGTACGCGCGGTTAGTGGCGGCCCCAGCTTTGACTGCTCATACTTATAATCTACCACTACCAATTTACCCCCTTTTTTTATTCCCCCTAATAAATTTATTAGATATTGCCCTCTGTTGGTCAGAAAGCTATACGTATTCACCATCAGCACAGCATCGGCCTCATTACTCTGTAAGCCGGTTTGGGCAGGCTTTACCAGGCGCAGCTCAATTTTATTGCGTTGGCCGCTGTTCAGTTCACTTTTGCGTTGGCCCAGATAGTTGATTAAGGTAGGCTCAATATCAGTAGCAATTACCTTTTGAGCAATATTGGCCAGCCTGAAAGTAAAATAGCCGGTACCGGCCCCAATATCTGCCACTACCTTGCCTTGCAGGCTGCCCAGCTTATCTATTACCAGGTCGGGGTTTTGCCAGTCGCGCCGCTCGGGGTCAACCTGCCCTTGTGGCGGCACATGGGGTAATACCTCTGGTGTCACTTGTGGCTCTACTGGTACTTTAGTAGGTGCCGTGGTATCATTGGTGGGGGGCTTGTTAGGTACTACCTCTGTAGGGCTATTGGCCTGGTTCTTTTCAGAGGCATTACAACCTGTTAATAAAAGCATTCCTGATAAAAAAAGTGCCAGCGGTTGCCAGTGCCCCCGCTTACTCATATTTGGTGTTACCTGATGTGTTGCCATAGTGTACTCATTGCTTACCAATGCCATTACCTTGCGTATGACATTACTGAAAAAACTGCTAACTTACATTATCAAATTCTGCACCAAAAAGTGAGGTGCTACTGTTTTAGCATAGTTATAAAATTGATTGCCAACCATGGGTCTTGAGTTGAATGCACAGGAATTCGAGCAAATAAAGTCTAGCTACTTAAATATATTTTCATTCTTTGTAAAGGCAAAGGGGGTACATAAAAAGAAGCTTGATTGCATTTTTAACTGGGGAAAAGACCTTGACATACCCCTGGATGAGCTGAAATACATTTTTAACCACCCTGATTCTGTATTATTTGAGCAGCCTGCCAATAAAATAGACGCCATTGAGCAAGTGTATGACCTGGTGTATATGATTTACCTCGATGGCATATTAGAAGACATTGAGCTTGAAATAGCTATGGAGTATGCCCATGTATTGGGCTTTAAGCCAGGCATCGTGGGTGAATTACTCTCTGCTATTGATACTGCCCCTGGCGATGGTGTGCCGAAAGAACAAGTCAGAAAAGAGCTACAGGCTATCTTAGAGCAAATCAGTTAATAGGTTGCCCTGGTTTGGGTGTGCTTATAATGATATTACCCCTTTAATCTTATACGCTTCTCGGTAAACTGCCAGCACATCATCACTGGTTTGCATGGTTGGCTTTGCCGTAATGCTCACATACTTGCCACCTTTTGATGGTTTTACTGTTATTGCTTCATTTTCAAACAGAGCTTTTACGGCAGCAAGGTTATCTTTTTCTACTATGAACTTAAATGTATAGGCCGATGGAAACTGGTGTTGCTCATCTAAAAGGGCCTTGAATTTTTCTTCGTCCATGTTTGAAGTCTTTAATAAGTGGTATTGAAAGCAATTTAAAAAAAAAGATCGGGGGGCTGCCCCGATCTTCTTCTTCAACCAAACAGGGTTGGTTAGAAAAACTTGTAGCGCATATCAACTATATTGGCTTCTTCTCTTAGCGCTTCTGCTATTTTTTGCAGTATGTTGTTTTCTTGTGCCTGTAGCTGGGTGATATAGGTATTGTAGTCAGCAATTTCTGGTGCTTCATTCACCTTAATGGTTACAATTTGAACTACACCATTATCAATGGCTATAGGGCTGCCAGGCTTATCAGTAGGCTGCGCAAAAGCAGCACCTACTGCTTCGGGAGCCTCGCCAACATCAGTTAACTGGGTGCTGTTTAACTTCAAACCACTTTGCTGGTATTGCTGGGCGCCATTACCATAGCCAGTAACCACATCTTCGATTGATCCGGCATTCAGGGCTGCCAGCTTTTCTTTAATCAGCTCAGCTTTTTTCTCATTTCTTACCTTGGTAGTTACCCGGGCGCGTACATCTTCAATATCAGGCAGGCCTTTATCAGTTTCTTTGGTCATCACTGCAACTACGTAGTTGCCATCTACTTCAAACAGGCCAGAAACCGTACCTACAGTAGCATCGCGATACAGCCACGTCACTACATTGCGGGCTTCTCTTAAAGTATTAATTGCCTTGGCGTTCTTATCAATTTTCAGGCCGTTGTATACTGTCAATGAATCTGCATTGGCTTGTGTGTTAAAGCCATCAACACCAGCTTCTTTTACCTTAGCTCTGAAATTATCTGCTTTTCTGAAGGCCACGTTGCGGGTGTTTTCCAAAGGAGTTACGTCACGAACAACAGAAGCTACCTTAAATGCCTTATTGGTTTTGGCATGGTCTATTCTGATAATGTGGTAACCAAAGGTCGATTCAACCGGGCGTTGAATTAAACCCTCAGTGCTGGCCCCAAAAGCCGCATCTTTATAAGGCTGCACATAATTTTCATCTTCAGAGATCCACCCCAACACACCTTCCAATCTTGCCGAGCCGGGGTCTGCACTGTTCTCAGTGGCAAGTGTGCCAAAGTCAGCACCATTATTGATTTGCCTGATTAAATCCTGGGCTTTGCGGCGTGCGTCACGTTTGGCAGCATCGCTTTCATCGTCCCATTTGATTAAGATGTGGCTGGTGCTACAGTAAAAGTTAGTTGTGTCTTCAGTCTCTTCAGAAACCTTATACAGGGCATACTGCCCGTTCAGGCTTTTTACCGGGCCAATTACGTCACCTACCTGTAGGTTGGCAAAATCATCTTGCAGTACTTTAGGCAGGGTTTTTGGGTTGTATTGGCTGTAAAACTGAAAGCTGTTACGCTCAGTATTTCTTTTGGCAAATAATGAATCGTTTTGCGTGCCTCCAAACTCACTGCTCAGGTTCTCCAGCTCTTTTACAAAATAGGCGGTGTCATCGGGGCTGGGGTTTACATTAACCAGCACATATTTCAGGTCACGGCTTTCTTCTACCTCGTACTCACTTGCATGTGCCCGGGTATATTCTCTAATCTCACTGTCGGTTACCGTAACAGTAGAGTCAGGAATGTTGGTATAAGGTACATACGCATACTTAATATCAGCCGTGGTATTTTCTTCTTTGTAGCGCTGTATGGCTTGCTCAAGCGTTACATAGTCAGTCTTAACCAATAAATTCTGGTACTTGCTTTGTATGCGTTGAGGGGCCAGGCTGCGTTCAAACTGGTACCAGTCTTCGCGTTGGCTGGCATCGGCAGTGCTTAAATTTTGCAAGTAGGTACGTACGCGGTTTACATCAAACTGCCCGGTGTTAGGGTCCTGAAAGATCGGGGCCGACTTAATTACCTCAGTAATATTATTGCCTTGCACCATATCAACCACCTCTTCTTCAGTAACTACTACACCAAGTGCATCATATTCTTTTTGATAGGCTGTGGTCTGAAAAAGCTGCTCCCAGGCTTGCTGGCTAATAAAGTCTAGCTGGCCTGCTTGTAAGGGCTGGCCTCCCAACTGCCTGACTACGTTGCGGCGCAGTTCATCATATTTCAGATTGTATTCTTGCCGGGTAATTTCTTCACCTGCAATTTCGCCGATCACATTGTCGTTTTGACTGAATAAGGTAGAGTTTTGGTTAAAAAAGTCCGTCAGCACGAAGGTCACAATGGAAAATCCTACGAAGAAGACTACCACCTTACCCATCTTGTTCCTTAACGTGGTAATGAGCGCCATGAATGTTTAATAAAAGTTTTCTCGATTAGCTTTAAATAATAGCCCATGTAGGTAAAAACCCTTTTGGGCTAAGTGGCGCAAAATAACCCAATATTTAGGTAAAATCAAAGCAAAGCTGCTTATACCCGCATCTTAGCAGTTGCCTGCCCATGCCAGGCTTTGTAGTTGAAAATTAGTCAGATAAACTGTTAGGCAGGTTATTTGTTTTCTTGTGGCTCTTCTAAGTCAGGCAGGTTTACCTGTACTTTGTCTATTCGGGTATCTTCTAAGGTCATGATGGTAAATTTAAGTGGTGGTGCATCAATCACTTCTTCTACCTCAGGAATATTTTCGTTAACGGTAAGAATATACCCCCCTAGGGTTTCATAGTCGCCTTCAGGTATTTCCCAGCCATACTTTTCGTTCAGGTAGTCAATTTCATGGCGGCCATTTACTATATAAGTATAAGGGTCTATCTGGTAGTCACTGTATTCATCAACATCATGCTCATCCTGTATATCACCAAAAATTTCTTCTATAATGTCCTCAATAGTCACTATACCAGAAGTGCCGCCAAACTCATCTACAACCAGTGCAATGCTGCGGTGCTTGTTAATGAACTGAATCATCAGCTCATTGGCAAGCATGGTTTCAGGCACTATGGGTATGGGGGTGAGTATGTCATTAATAATTTTGGGCTTTTTAAATAATGATAACGAGTGGCAGTAGCCAATCACATCATCTATATTTTCTTTATAGATCAAAATCTTAGAATGCCCACTTTCAATAAATGCTGCCTTCAGTACATCTACAGGGTCATGCAGGCTTACGGCAGTAATTTCAGTGCGGGGTATCATACAGTCACGCACGCGCACCGTTTTAAACTCAAGGGCGTTGGCAAAAATCTTGGTGTCAACATTCACCTCCTGGCTTTCTTCGCTTTTGGCTTCAACAATATTTTTAATGTAATTGTCAAGGTCAGTGAGTTTAAACACCGGCTTATCTTCACTATATTCTAAACCAAGCACCCTGGTAATAATAAATTGAGATATACCCACCACCACACTCACCAGGGGCCATAGTATAATATATATCACCTTAAAGGGCAGGGCAAATACCGTAAGCAACCGGTTGGGGTTGGTCAAAAATAAGCTCTTGGGCGTAAACTCGGCTGTAAACAACACAACCAATGTTGAAATAACTGTTTCAATAATCAAAACCCACAGCCCGTCGTTCAATGGGGTGGGTAGGTGTGCCGCCAGCATTGGCTCTAAAACACCTGCCATTGAAATACCATAAATAGAAAGCGAAATGGTGTTGCCTACAAGCGTAGTAGCTATAAACTTTGAGGGGCTTTGTATAAACAGGGCCAATTGCCTGCCGGCCAGGGTGCCCTTTTGTTTTTGCAGCTCTATTCTTAGCTTATTTGAAGATACAAAGGCAATTTCAATACCAGAAAAAAAGGCTGAAGCGATGAGCGAGCTAATAAGTAAAACAATCGGGGTCCAATCCATAGAGCTTGATTACTTACTGCTTTTTTTACGTCTGGCAGAGGCAGACTTTTTTTGTGGTGGTGCCTGCTGTTCTTGGTCAGCGGCTTTCATGGTTCTGTATTTGTATAAAAATAGCATACTGATGCACAACATAAAAATCCAATAGCTGTCTTGTATGCCAATAAGTAATGATTGGTGCAGCCCAATGATTAAAAATACAATGGCAAACGCAATAATTAAGGTATTGGTAAGGCTCATATCATTCTTCCAGGCTGAATTCCCCAGTAATTTTTAAGATTTTATATGTTGAAAAGTCTTGGGCCGCTGTAAGGCCTTCGCCCTGTAAAATTTCAGTATCTGTTCTAATATTGACAAACTTATCAGTATAAATGGTTTCTTCTTTTGGGTTCCAGAACAACTCTTCGGTAGTCAACTCTTCGTTTGACTCAAAGCTAACCAGATGCACATCGCCCCATACCTTATACAAATTATCTTTTCTGGTATAATTGCCCTGGTCGCCCCTAAGCGTGGCAGTGGTATCGCCAGTGGCATTAATAAAAATCATATTCAACCCTTCAGGAAACTCCAGGTCGCCAGAGGTATACTTATACTCTTTAGGGGCTTTCAGGCTTACACGCACCACGGCAGAGTCGCTAAATAACGACTCTATATTATCAGCTTCCAGTATGGGCCCATCATAGGGCTTTACTTCTTTAGGTGCTTTTGGGTCGTTGCCAGCACAGGCAGCAAAAATGCCAGCAGTAAGCAACAATAGGATAAACTTTATATATATACGGTTAGGCATGGTTATGAAGCAACAAAAAAAGCGGTTAATCAGGCGGCCCATAGCCACCCAATTAACCGCAAAGGTAAGCAATATTGTATTTAAGGTCTTCTCTGTATGGTTACCGTTTCAGTAAACCAGCAGCTTATAGTAAAGCTTTCTCCCTCTTTTTTGTTCTGCTCAAAAATGTCTTCAATGCTAGGAATCTGCTGCTTGGCGCTGGCCATGCCTCTGCTGTCGCCACCACGTCTAAACATCTCGTAGGCAGCAATAAATACAGCGCGGTCTTCCAGGCGGCTTTTACCTTTTTTACAGTCGTCATAGCTGGTCATGTACAACGAGCCAATAAAACTGTAAACACCGGTTTTAGTTGGGTCAGTTTGTACAGCTTGCAATGCCAGGCTACGGGCTTTTGACTTCAAACCACGGGCGGCGCTCATCTTGGCCTGGTCAAAATAAATACCAGCCTTTTTGGTATTATCATCTGTCAGTTCAAGGGCTTCACTAAAATACTGCTCGGCACATTCGTAATCTTTCTCACCAGAGCACTTCTTAGCAATTACAATAGCCAAACCATAAGCAGGCTCTGCTTCATGTACCAGCTTGGCGGACTCAACAAAGGCAGGGTTATCACTGCATTTGCCTGTTAACAACAACTGAAACACCTTCTTTGCCATTTTAAGGTCAGCAGGGTTGGCCTGCATTTTGGGCACCAGGTTCTTTTCTACAAAAGCACAGTCAACGGTTACGGTAGCGGTCAACAGCTTGTCAACATTTTCGCGGTAGCGCTCTAAACGGTCAACATTTTTGCCCAGGCTAATCTTATAGTCAATTTGGTCGTTCACGATCGAGTAAATGTCAATCACTTCCTCATCGGTAACGCTACCACCGGTTAGCTTATGCCTTCTTACCACGTCCATATAAGCTACCAGATTATTATCATAAATCTTTTTGCCGTTCAGCTCAAAGGTCTTTTTGAAAAGATCAAACAGTTCACCGTACTTGTCTTTTCTGTCCTTCTGGTACTTATAAGCTTTATAAGCTTTTCTGTTCAGCACATTAGCTTCTTCACCAAAGTACTGAACCCTCAGGTCGTACATCAGCATGGCAGAGTCAACAAAAACATACTTTGCGCCGGCCTCTTTTTCTGCGTCAGCAAGGCCTTCATAAATCTTTGCTCCATTAATATAGATAGATTTATTCAGGTCAGGTGCGTTGGTTAAAAGCCATGATAGGTGCGTGGCAGCAACTTGAAAATTACCTGCGTTCATGTTGTCAGTATACAACACATTTTTTTCTTCAGCCTTAGCCTTATCTTCTGGCCAGTTCCACCCTGGTTGCGCCAAAGCAGAAGCACACATCAATAATGACAGGCCTAATAAGAGTTTGGTCTTCATAACAATATTGCTTAATTATAAATTGGACGTTTTTTCCAAGGGGCATCATTAAAGCTTACCCCTAAGTATATTTTAAAATACTCTTCGCGTATTAAGTTGTTTTCGGTTTTACCTCTAATGCCGTATTTCACAGCCAGGTCTACCGTAGAGAGGCCCTTCACCGGGAATGAAAACCCTGCTGTAAAGCCCATTTCATTGATTTGCTCATTGTTAAGCGAGTAGGGTGTGGCTTCGTAACTAAACCCTGCCCGGTAGGTCATTCGCTTAAGGTAGCTCTTCACCGACGCTATGTCCGGAATAAAGTAACCCCCAACTGCAAATTTATAACTGTTTTCTAAATTATGGGCACTTTTATCAAAGCTTTCATAGTCTTCCCAATTCTGTATAGCCAAATCCATGCCAATCATCCACTTGTTCTCCTTATCCATAGAAATACCAAAGCCCAGCCGCTGGGGTAAGGTAATGCTGCCGCTCTGCTCAAATGCCAGAGTATCAGACACTATAGGCGTTGGGTCGTTCTCAATAATTCGGCTTTCAATGCGCTTAAACTCTTCACCAGTAAGCTTTGTTTGCAGGTCATACACCAGGCCCGCATTCAGGCGCAGCTTTTCTTTGATCTCCTTGCGGTATGATAAACCAAAGCCTACCGTCACGTCAGAGTAGGTAACACGGTCTACAAAAGCAGTTACATCAGCGGGGTCAATATCTGTGGTGTTATCCACCGTAATAATGGTTTCCTTTTCTATAGGGCCAAACAGGTAAGAGGCCTTTACACCCACTGATAACTCTTTTGTAATTCTATGGCCACTGGCTATAAACAGCTGGTTCAGGCCACCTTCGCCCAAAAACGTGGTGCGCAGGTTAGAGTCTTGAATGGTGGTGGTATCCAGCGTAACAATATTATAGTCAACCGTGCTGTAGGCATTCACACCAAAGCTCATGCTCCACTTACCAGATTGTACTGGTATGCCCAGGGCAATATAATCCAGCGTGCCGGTGGTGTTTTGCTGCTGGGCCGTGTTGGTAGATGTTGTTCGGCTGTCGGCAACACCACCCATTGAAAAGGTGGTAAAGCCATTATTAACCAGCAGGGCAGGATTTTGGTTATTCAGGTGCCAGAATGAGCCATAGCTCAGCCCTAAATCACCCATGCCGCGGTTAGGAACAAGTGCGGGTACCTGTATGTCACCGATACCTTGTATGGTGTAAGGAGAACGCACAGTTTGGCCAAAACCTACTGTACTTGCACTGATAAGAAGTAAAAAAATGAATTTAAATCTGATTGTCATTATATAATAATACACGATTCAACCCTTCAAGAACCAATTCGGGAACCGCAAAGATGGGTGCTTTTATTCTAGTTTCAAAGAATTGAGCATCGCCACCACACAAGATTACCTTCAATTGGGGTACTCTTTCGAGGTATTGGTTAATGATTCCATCAATTTCGGCTACCATACCATGAATTACACCGCTCATCATTGCTTCTGCGGTAGTGCCACCCGTGAGCTTTGGCTGTTGCAGGTTGTTTCCAAACTCAATTAACGGCAGGCCATTGGTAAAAGTATGCATGGCCCTAAACCGCATGCCCATGCCAGGGGCTATGGCCCCACCGTGGTAGGCGCCGTGCCGGTCTAAAAACTCATAAGTAATGCACGTACCTGCATCAATTACCAGGCAATCAGTACCGGGCAGCCGGTAATACGCCCCCATCACAGCAGCTAGCCTGTCGGTACCTAACGTTTGTGGGGTGGCATAATTCATAGTAATAGGTATAGGTGTTTGTGTTGTAAGCGTACTAACCGGCACTCGGTTGCCTAACTGGGCAATAATACCTGCCGGGTTACGGCCCACAGCACAAATACCTATATGAGTCACGGCAGCCTGGGTGGCATAAGCCACCAGCGCATCGTCTGCCAGGCCTTGTTCATGACTGGTTAATGCAGTTTTATTGTAAATGGCTGCTTTGGCAGTGGTATTTCCTAAATCTATAACACAATTCATATCTTGCAATTGGTTTTAGCCCGCAACTACCGCTATGCCTATTGGTAACTCAGGCGGGCAGGGCAACACCAAAACTAAATAAAATTGCACAATGGCTATGCATGAGGTTTTAGGTATGATGAGTGGCACCTCGGTAGATGGGGTTGATCTGGTAGGGTGCCGGTTATGGCAAACCAATGAGGTGTGGCAGTATCGGTTTTTAGCTACCCAAACCGTGCCTTACCCTGCTGCCTTGCAGCAGCAGTTAATTGCCGCCACTACCCTCACTGCCCAGCAATTGGTTGAGCTTGACCACACCCTGGGCAACTTTTACGGCCAGGCTGCCCAGGCATTTATTGCGCACCACCAGCTAAACCCCTCACTGGTGGGCTCGCACGGCCATACTGTATTTCACCAGCCACAGCAGGGCATTACCCTGCAAATAGGCAACCCCTTGGCCATTAACCAGGCAGTTAACCGGCCAGTGGTGGGTCATTTCCGCAATTTAGATGTAGCACTGGGCGGGCAGGGTGCCCCGCTGGTGCCTATTGGCGATGCCCTGCTGTTTGGGCAATACCAGTTTTGTCTCAACCTGGGCGGCATTGCCAATGTCTCTACCAACCACCCACAGCTTGGCCGCATTGCCTATGACATATGTGTGGGCAATATGGCTATGGATGCCCTGATGCGCCGCCAGGGCCAGCCTTTTGACCGCCACGGCACCCTGGCCAGCCAGCACCAGCCCAACCAGGCACTGCTACAGGCACTGAACAACCTGCCCTACCACAGCGCCCCTTACCCAAAATCATTAGGGAAAGAGTGGGTAGACCAGCATATTATTTCTTTATTAAATGACAGTAACGCCCCGCATGGGGTACTCATGGCCACCTTAAACCACCATACGGCTATGCAGGTAGCCAATGCTATAAAAAGCCATAAAAATGATTGGGCTGTGCAACAAGCCAATCAAAAC
>CAZXTW010000009.1:16392-26304 GCA_964643525.1 uncultured Roseivirgaceae bacterium | reverse complement strand
TATTAACCCGAAATCGGCAGTGACAGAATCGTTCCGTACTATACGTTCTAACCTGCAGTTTATGACGGGCCACCACGACGGCAAATGTAAAACGTACCTCATTACCTCGTCAATTAGTGGTGAGGGTAAGTCGTTCTGCGCTACCAACCTGTCATACATTTTGGCTATTTCAAATAAGAAAACCCTGTTAATCGGGGCAGACTTGCGTAAGCCCAACCCCTATAAGCATCTGGGTGTAAATAACGAGATTGGCATTAGCAATTATCTGGCAGGTATTGTTGGTAAAGATGAGATTATTCAGGCCACTGACTCAGAGTATTTAGATATAATAGTAGCAGGTAATATACCACCCAACCCTGCAGAGTTATTAATGAGTGAACGTATGGAAGCCTTTATGGAAGAGATGAAGGCCAAATATGACTATATAGTGATTGATACCCCACCGGTGGGCATTGTTTCTGATGCCATTGAGCTTATGAAATTTACAGACTTAAACATATTTATGGTAAGACAAAACTTTACCAGCAAGGCCTCAGTCTTGAATATGTCTGAATTATATGCCAATGATAAGCTATTGAAAATGGCCGTTATCTTTAACGATGTCAATTTAAGGAAGTACAATTACGGGTCTACCTATAGTTATAATTACCGGAGTTACGGGTATTATGAAAATCGTACAACCAAGAAGAACACTACAAGTAAGTTTATCAACATATTTAAAAAGTAGTTTGCCTAACCCTGTAGCTTTTGGGCAGGATGGAGCAGTGCATTGATTTCACACTATGTTATTCAACAGCTCAACGTTTTTAGTATTCATTCTGATTTTCATGTTGCTGTATTTTAATGTAAAAAACAACATTAAAATATGGTTGGCATTGCTGGCAAGCTACGTGTTTTATGGCTTCTGGGACTGGCGCTTTCTGGTGCTTATCTGGGTCTCTACCCTTACTGATTACTACATAGGTTTGCACATGGCTGGTACTGACCAGAAGCACAAGCGCAAACGCAAACGCCTGTTGTGGGCTAGCCTTACAGTAAATCTGGGCTTTTTGGCCTTTTTTAAGTACTTCAACTTTTTTATTGATTCATTCTCCAGCCTGATGCATACCATTGGGCTGCCTGCCAATGACCTGAGTCTGAATATTATTTTGCCGGTGGGTATATCTTTTTACACCTTCCAAACGCTTAGTTACACGCTTGATGTGTATTGGGGCAAGTTAAAGCCTGAAACAAACCTGCGCAATTTTGCCACCTTTGTGGCCTTCTTTCCGCAGCTGGTGGCTGGGCCTATTATCAGGGCAAGCCATTTTTTGCCTGAATTACGTAAGCCGCACCGCTTTAGCTGGCTTGAGTTTTTGCCAGGGCTGGGGCAGGTATTGGTGGGCTATTTTAAAAAGGTAGTTGTGGCAGACAGCCTGGCCGTACTGGCCGATAAGGTTTTTGATTCACCCGAGCTGTATTCGCCTGCCATGCTTATACTGGGGGTATTGTTTTATGCGTTTCAAATTTATTGCGACTTTTCTGGTTATTCAGATATTGCCATAGGATTAGCCCGTATGTTGGGGTATTCGTTTCCGCCAAACTTTAACGTGCCCTACATTTCAAAAAGCTTCAGTGAGTTCTGGACGCGCTGGCACATCTCTTTGTCATCTTGGCTTAGAGATTACCTCTATATTCCATTAGGAGGTAACCGAAAGGGAGCCACCAGAACCTACATCAACCTGATGCTTACTATGTTGCTTGGAGGCCTTTGGCATGGGGCCAACTGGACGTTTGTTTTCTGGGGCTTGCTGCACGGGTTGTACCTGGTTATACAGCGGTTATTGACCTTGGTTGGCCAGCATATGGGCTGGCTTAGGCGTATACCCAAAGGGTTGCGCAGTGGGGTATCTGTAGTAGTGGTATTTTCATTTACCTGTTTGGCGTGGGTGTTTTTTAGAGCACCTGATTTTGCCACAGCCATGACGGTGTTGCAGGGCATATTTGATATTGACGCCCTCAGTACAACGGCCATCAGGCATCTTTTCTGGATTATAAAAGGGCTGATAGTTATTGTATTGCTTGTAACTGGCGAAATTATATACCATTATGTGCCGGTAAAGAAAACGGCAGCGCGCTACCCCATTATTACCATGCTGGTGTATGCTGCCCTGGTACTTGCAATAATATTATTGGGTACGTTTAACGAAAACCAGTTCATCTATTTTCAATTTTGATATGCAAAAAAAGCAAATCATATGGCTGCTGGGTTTTGTGTTGCTGTTGTTTAGCGGCGACCGCCTCACTGCTTTAATTCTGAAAGAGCTGAATGCTGGCACTGAGTTTCGGTACTCCAGGTTATACAATGGTGCTGCCCAGCGTGATATTGTGGTTGTAGGCAACTCTAGAGGGGTAAATAGCTTTTACGTGCCTGATATTAGTGAGCATACAGGTAAAACTGCTTTTAACCTGAGCTACAACGGCCTTACCATGGAGGTGGCCGATGTGTTGATTGGTGATTACCTGGAACGGTACCAAAAGCCAGAGCTTATCTTGATTGAGGTGACTATGATGGAGCGCCTAAACCCCAGGTTAATCAACAACTTTAAGTTATATGCTGGCCAGTCGGCAGGGTTGCATGGGCTCATTAAAAAAACCAGCCCCCAGGAGGCCTTGTTTGCTGAGCTGAGCCACCTGTACAGGTTTAACTGTGAAATGTTTCAGCGCAGCCTGTACTATTATAAAAGTAGTGACGACACCTGGGTTAACCTTTACCAGATGCACGAGCGCCTGATTAATACGATAGAGGAGTCTGAAGTGAACCAGCTTGACCTTGACAGCACACTGCTACAGGCATTAAAAAACATAGTAGCCTTGGCCAATGAAAAAGAAATACCTGTTAAGCTGGTGTTTAGTCCTTATTTGCCAGCCTATTTAAATAAGTTATCCAATGTTGAAGCCTGGATAGCAAAAGTAGAAGCCGCCACAGGTTTGCCTGTGTATGATTACAGTGGTGCCGTTGAGGAAACGCAGTACTTTGCTGATGCGGTACACCTGAACTTGAGCGGCAGCAGGCAGCTGTTTGGCCTGATGCAGGCCGATGGGGTGTTTGAGCCTACACACACAGCGCATAGTAAACAGACAAGATGAAGTTAAGTGGGTTACAAAAACAGCTGTTTAAAGGCATTAGCAGTGCTTTTGGTGTTAAGCTTGCAGGTATTGGTCTGTCTTTTGTAGTACAGGTAATACTGGCCGATGCGCTGGGCGATTTACAATATGGCTACTATGCCTATGCAGCTACGTGGCTTAATTACTTAATTGTAGTGGCCTCATTGGGCTTTGACAAAGCTGCTTTACGGCAAGCCTCTGTATTTTACAATAAACAGCAGTATAGCAAGTTTGCAGGTTACGTGCGGTACAGCATTCAGTACACCCTGCTGGCTGGTATAGGTATAGCCACAGTATTTGTACTTGTTGTGATGGTGCCAACCTTAAAGGTGGAGTACGAACTGCAACGCACCTTTTTTGCCGCAGCAGTAGCTATGCCTTTTTTTGCTTTACTGGTACTGTACGAGTCGCTATTGCGCTCTATAAAGAAAATTATTCTGGCTTACCTGCCACAGTCTATCATTAGGCCGGCGTTGTTTATTATTGCCATTGCCCTATTTAAGTTTGGGTTTATTGATGCTCAACTTGGTGCCTGGCAGGCCATGGCCATTAATGCGGGCAGCATTATTATCGGGCTGGGGTTTTCCTGGCTTTTGCTAAAGCGTTTTGTGCCCCAGTTAAAGTATGAGGCTGATACGGCCGAACATAAAGCATGGCGCGCCCTGGGTATTTCAATGCTGGGTATTTCTGTTATAAAAACCGGTATGGCCCAGGTTGATGTGCTTAGCCTGGGTTTTTTCAAAGAAATAGGTGCTGAAAACATAGGCTATTACAATGCCGCCAAGAAAATTGCCAACCTGGCATCTTTTGGGCTACTGGCAGCCAATATCTACATAGCCCCACAAATCTCTACCTTTTACCACGACGGACAGATGAAAAAGCTTGAAAAGCTTGTGGTAACGGCTTCAAGGTTCATTCTGCTGTTTACTCTGGTGGCTACTTTAGGGCTTGTTGTGCTGGGCTCGTGGCTATTGGGGCTGTTTGGCCCTTCGTTTACTGTGGCCTACGTACCCCTGCTTATATTATTGGGTGGCCAGGTGGTTAACTCGTGGGCTGGGCCGGTAGCCTTGTTGATGAGCATGACAAAATACACCAGGTTGCTTATCAGGGTGTTTTTTGTTAGCATGTTATTGAATATAGTTATAAACATTGTGCTGGTGCCCACGTATGGCATCATGGGGGCAGCCATTGGTACCTCTGCCATAACCATTATCTGGAATATTGCCTTGTCAATTATGGTCAGGCGGTTGTTACACATTAGAGGTACAGCCTTTTAACTCAAAACCAACCTGAAATAAACAAACATGATGCATCAAGAAGCAGACGACCTATCGCCCGTTTTTGTAGTTGGCATACCGCGGTCAGGCACCCATTTGATGCGCTATTGCCTCAGCAGGCACTCTAACCTGTACGTTGGCCCTGAAACCGGGTATTTTTTCAGGGTATATGGCAACCGTAAACTTATACCTGCCAGTAAAATCAAGGCAAAGGCCTATGAAATTATAGAGAAGTTGTATCGTTCTGGTGACCCCTCTATGAAGGAGTTTGAGCCCCTAAAAGAGCAGTTGGTTGAAGAGATTCAACAGCACGGCGTGAACTACCGCAAAACGGCTGAAATTGTTCTTGGGGGCTTTGCAGCACAGAAACAAAAAAAACGTTGGGGCGAAAAAACACCCTGGCACCTGCATTACATTGGGCAAATCAGGCAGTTGTTTCCTAAGGCTAAGATTATCTGTATGAACCGCGACATTAAAAACGTGGTAGCGTCTTATTTAAAGAGCTCTCACATGCCTGATGATTTTGCCAAGGCAGCCGCTACCTACCTGCTTTGCCAGCGGTCAATGAATAAATGGAAACGCCACCTGATGCTGGTACAGTATGAAGATTTGCTGGCCCAGCCAGAAGCACAACTCAGAAAAGTAGCTGATTATATTGGTGAAACGTATGAAGAGGTCATGCTGAACCCAGGCATGATTGACTCATCGTACGAAAAAGAGGTGATGAAATTTGGCGATAATATAGGGATCATGAGTGCGCCACAAGACAAAGACAAGTGGAAGCAGGTACTTACTGAAAAGCAGGTTGAAGTGCTTAACTACCTGACAGGTAACGGGGCATACCCGGTACATTCATGGAAGGTGGTGATGAGTGTGAGGCGTAAGGCCCTCATTATGAAGCTCAATATTCTTAAAAATCGTTGGGGTTACATCAATATATTTTCTTTAATTAAGAAAAAAAGGTAGTGCCATGCATTTAGTCATGATGGTGTTGCGTGCCCTGGTGCCCCGCACACTAATAAACCAGTTGTTGTTTGCGGTCAGGAATAAGTCAAAGGTTGAAAGCAACCTGGTTAGCAGGCACTCTACCATAGGCAAGGGGTGTTATGTAAAACCAGGGGCTATCATTACTGACTGTAGTTTGGGCAACAGGGTTTATGTAAACAGCTATGCCAAGTTGTATAAAACTGATATTGCCTCTTATTGCTCATTGGGGCCGGGATGCGAAATTGGAGCCAATGAGCACATGATTAATTTCGTGACTACGTGTGAACTCATTTACCCTAAAGATGTATTAAAAGAAATAGATGACCGCAACCAAACCCGTACTGTTTTAGCGGCCGATGTTTGGGTGGGTGCCCATGCTGTGGTGCTTAAAGGGGTAAAGGTAGGAGTAGGCGCTGTAATAGCTGCAGGGGCTGTGGTTACTAAAGATGTAGAGCCCTATACCATTGTAGGGGGTGTGCCTGCCAAACCACTACGCAAACGATTTGCGGCAGACGATGTAGAAAAACTGATGGCCAGCCGGTGGTGGGAAAAGCCAGAAGCTAAAATTCGTGAAGCTTTAAGTGGTTTGCCTGAAGCGGCTCAAATGATAACTGCCTTTACCAAATCAATAGGCAATGAGGTATAAAATATCAACCTACTTTACCATGATTGTAGTTGTACTTTGTGCCATTGCATTAAACTACGACTATGAAATTGGTTTGGCCTATACACTGGCCAGCGCCTGTTTGGTGCTGCCTATTTATGTGCTTAGGGTGCCGCAACGCTTTTTTTATGTGATGCTGTTTGCAGCCATATCTTTATGGGTAACCCACATGCTAAGGCCTCTGGTACTACTGGTTGATATGGACCTGTTTAAGTTTCCTATCGTTGGCTATATTGATAAGAACATCATGATTGATGCCCTGTTTAAAATAGCCCAGTTTAACGTATTGGTATTATCAGGGTTGTTTTTGGGCTTTAAAGCTTATGCCCTGCAACCCAACAAAGTGCCTGTTCTGGCTTCTGAGTTTAAGATGCCATTTTTTCTTCGAGGTCGGTTTGGCATGAATGTGCTGCTCATATTTTTTTTCCTGCTTAAGCTGTTCTTGATTGTTGCATTTAACCTGGGTAGTCGTGGTGAGCAGGCCGATGCCAGCATAGGCTTTATACTGCGCTTAATGCCCGACTTTTTGATTTACCCGATTTGCTTACTTTACCTTGCGCGTTACAACAAACAGCTAAAGCGCAGGCAGGTGGCATTTTATGCCATTATGCTTTTAGGGTACTCAGGCCTGGTGTTATTGCAGGGCAGTAAAATGTCATTGGCGCTTACGGGCTTTGCCGTGTTTATTTACTACCTGTCAGACAAAGGCGATTTTAAGGTGCACCTGCTACGTGCTATAACCTTAGGTGCGTTTGGTGCATTAATTATGGTGTTTAGCTTTGTATTGGGCAGCTCTTTACGCTATTATGTAAGAAGTTATGGCTTCAATGCAGGGCTGATTACCCACCTGGCAGATGAGGCCAGTACAGTAACTGCCAGCGACAAGTCATTTGAATATGCTGACGATATCACCTCTCGGTTTTTAGGGTTTGATGGGGTTATGGTTACTGATATGTATCAGCCGGCAGAGCTGCGTCGGGTATTTAGCCCGGTTAATACTTTAAACAGAATATTAGACCAGCTACTGCCATTTTATGCTGCTCAGGGTAACCTCACCTCCGGCCGGGCAGTAAGCATTATTTATATGGGCTTTAGCGATACCCATACCCACACTGGGGGGGTGGGGTTGTTAGGGGCTTTGGTACTTATGAGCGGCACCTGGGCCATTTGGCTTGGCTTTCTTTTGGGGTTTGGGGTTGCTGCATACTTTGCTTTTAGCGAACGCTCTGGTAGTAGAGACCTGAGCTTTGTATTGTATTATGTTGGCTTGTATTTTTTAATTAATATTATCATGGCAGGGGCCATGGAGCGAAACATCGCCCTGGCCCTTATTAATGTTATCCATGTTTTTTTCTACTATTTCATGATTCGCTTTGTCAACTCCTTCAGGGTAGTTTAAGCAGGTTAACGGCTATGCTTTTTTAAATACAACTGTTGCATTATGCCCGCCAAACCCAAAAGTATTACTCATGCTGTAGGTAATTGCTCGTTTTTGTGCTGTGCCTAATGTTAGGTTAATGCCCTCGGGCACCTGCTCATCTAACTGTTTGGTGTTAATGGTGGGCGGTATTACCCCGTTTTTAGTAGCCAATACACAGGCCATGGCTTCAATGGCACCGGCTGCCCCCAGCAGGTGCCCTGTCATTGACTTGGTGGCACTAATATTTACCTGATTAATGTCTTCACCCATCAGCTTTGTCACTGCTTTGAGCTCGCTTACGTCACCTGCAGGGGTTGAGGTGGCATGTACATTAATGTAATCAAGTGCAGCGGCATCAATGCCGGCGTCAGCCAGGGCAGCCTGCATGCCTAAATATGCCCCGTCACCTTCGGGGTGGGTAGAGGTAAGGTGGTAAGCATCGCCAGACATGCCGCCTCCAACAATTTCAGCAAATATAGTAGCCCCCCGCTCTTTGGCGTGCTCATACTCTTCCAGTATCAGGGCTGCTGCCCCTTCGCCCATCACAAAACCATCTCTGTTCTGGTCAAACGGTTTAGAGGCCTCACTGGGGTTGTCGTTCAGGGTTGATAAGGCCTTTAACGCATTAAAGCCGCCAATACAGCTTTCAATAATGGTTGCCTCTGAGCCGCCTGATACAATGACATCAGCCATGCCCAACCTGATATAGTTGAACGCATCAATCAACGCATTGGTAGATGAAGCACAGGCAGATACCGTATTGAAATTCACCCCTCTGAAGCCAAACCGCATAGAAATAAGTCCTGAGCTGATATCAGCCAGAATCTTAGGTATAAAGAAGGGGTTAAACCGGGGGTTAAAGTCATTCTGCACAAACTCTGTTACCTGTTGCTGAAAGGTTTGCATGCCTCCATTGGCAGAAGCCCAGATAACACCAGTACGGTTCAAGTTGCAGTTTTCTGCCGTGATATTGGCCTGTTCAACAGCCTGGCTGGCTGCTGCCAGGGCATACTGGCTAAACATATCCATTCTGCGCAGCTCTCGCTTCGGAATATAAGCCTCGGGGTCAAAGCCTTTTACCTCGCAGGCAAACTTGGTTTTATGGTTGGAAGTATCAAAACGGGTAATGGGTGCTGCGCCACTAACCCCGCCAACGAGGTTGTTCCAAAAAGTGTCTACATCATTGCCTATAGGGGCTATTGCCCCAAGCCCGGTAACCACTACACGTTTTAATGATCTTTCTGTCATGATACGCTTTCTTTTTTGTAGCTGCAAAAGTAGCCGCATTCAGGTCTTTTTTCCAAGGGTGAGTACCTTCCTCTAGGTAAGAACAGGCAACCTGGTGCAGTTCAGTGTCATAATGTCGGCTCTTAGCTAAATTTATTTCTGAATACTCGTAAATTTAACGCGTAATCAGGGCGTGCCTGCGGCTGCCCTGAAATCAAACAACTTATAAACTTAAACAATCATGGCTATTAGACTTGGCGATGAAGCCCCCAACTTTACAGCCCAAACCACAGAAGGCGAAATCAACTTTCACGAATGGCTTGGCAATTCATGGGGTGTGCTTTTCTCGCATCCGGCAGACTACACCCCCGTGTGTACCACAGAACTGGGTACGGTAGCAAAAATGAATGACGATTTTGCCCAGCGTAATGTAAAAGTATTGGCAGTAAGTGTTGACCCAATTGACTCACACCATGGCTGGGTTAAAGACATTAACGAAACCCAGCAGACTACAGTTAACTACCCCATTATTGCTGACCCTGAGCGTACTGTGGCCAACTTATATGATATGATTCACCCCAATGCCAACGATACGCTTACGGTACGTTCAGTATTTATTATTAGCCCAGATAAAAAAGTAAAGCTTACTTTAACCTACCCTGCCTCTACAGGAAGAAACTTTGATGAAATACTGCGTGTAATTGACTCGTTGCAATTAACGGCTAATCATCAGGTAGCTACGCCTGCCAACTGGGCCGATGGTGATGATTGCATTATTGTACCTGCTGTGCCTGACTCAGATGTGCCGGCCAAATTCCCTAAGGGGTCAACTACGGTTAAGCCTTACTTAAGGTACACCCCACAGCCTAATAAGTAATTGTTTGGCTACTGAGGCTATAAAGGCTGCTTTACCCAGGTAAAGCAGCCTTTTTTGCGCTTATACAGTTAGTGCAGGGGTTTGGGCCCTGGCTTGGTTTTGAGCATTCGTGGCATTGGGTATGATAATAATAAACTCAGTACCATTACCCGGAACCGACTCAACATTTACACTGCCGCCAAGTTTTTCAATGGTTTCTTTTAAAATAAATAGCCCCAGGCCAGAACCGCTCGATTTTTCTGTGGCACGGTAAAACATCTGGAACACCTTTTCAATATGTTCTTGCTCAATACCTATGCCATTATCAATAAAA
>CAZXTW010000009.1:0-16367 GCA_964643525.1 uncultured Roseivirgaceae bacterium | reverse complement strand
AATTGCTGAAACAGATATTTCAACATGTATAAAAGGCTTTTCTTTATCATGATCACTATACCTGATGGCATTTGAAACCAGATTATTAAAAACAATTGAAAGCCTGTTTCTGTCTGAATAAAAGTCTGCGTCGGCCTTCAGGGTCACCTCTTTTTCAATGCGGTCAAACCCAATGATAAACTGGTTGTCTTCAAAAATACCGTTAATCATTTCTGAGAGGTCAACTATTTCAGGGGTAATTTCAAGCTTCTTGTTTTTAGCATAGCCTACCACATCCTTAATGAACTTTTCCATTTTACGGATGCTTTTGTGCATATGCTCAAAATGTATGTTCAGGCCATCTTGTGTGTTCTCAATTTGCGCTATTTTGAGTAGCCCAAGCATTGACGTCAATGGCGAGCGTAAATCGTGTGCTACACTATAAATAAAGCTGTCAAGCTCTTCATTCAGTTTTTTCAGTTCATCATTTTGTGTGCGCAGTTGCTTTGATTTATGCTCTATATCACTAAGCTGTTGGTTGGTTTGGTTCATCAACTTCACAAAAGACCCAGTAAGCTTGTAAATCTCATTGGCAGATTTTACCTGTTTGCTTTCTTTCAAATCAGGGTTGCGCTCACGCATAACCCTGTCAATCAAATTTGAAAGCTTTCTTATGGGGTTGCTTAATTTGGTTGCAATAAAATAGCTCAAGAATATTGACAGTATAATAGAGCTAATCACGGTAATGGCATAAATTAACGTGCTCTCATTTACCAACCTGTTTGAATACCTGTCAGTAGCCAGTGCAAGCGCATTAAACTGCTTATCTAACTGTTTTACCAGCAGGTCTAAATCGTTACGCAAGCCTGAGGTACTGTTCAGGCCAATTTCGCGCTGTATCTCTACTACATAATTAAAGGCGTCGCGGTAATTGCGCACTACTTGGGCAAGTGCATTGCCTGTATTGTTTTGTTTGCTCTGCTGTTCAAGAATTAACTTCTCAGCCAGGCTATTCAACTTGTTAATGTACTGGGGCTCGTTCCTGATCAAAAAATCTTTTTCATGCCTGCGCAGTAGCAGCACATCTGACAAGGCTATTTGCAAACTGCCCTGGCTGCTTTCAAGCTCATGCGCATAATCACGCATTTTGCCAATCAGGCCAAAATCTTTAAAGCCACGTTCATATACCTTGCTTTCTGTTTGCCTGAAAAGCTGATTATATAAAGTAAGTGTGCTGTCAATTTGCCTTAAGTACAATTGTACAGAAAAATCGTAGGTGCTGGTAGTCGTATCTAACTGGGCCAATCTTTGGCTAATGCGGGCTTTTATTGAATCTCTTTGTTCTAAAACTGAGCTTTGATGGTTTGCAAAATAGTGTGGGTTGATGGTTTCAAGCTCAAAAAACTCATTGTCCTTTTGGGTCATATGCAAGCTCATGACTTGCAACAGCGAGATCTGCTTATTGACCTGCCTTATATTTTCTGTTTTAGTTAGGTAATGAAACGAAATACTAGACAATAGCACAATAATGACCGTTAACGTAAAAAAACCGGTCAATATTCTATTTTTGATAGACTTTGAAAAGAGGTTTACTGCCGAACGCATAGGCTGATCACAATTGGCCCAATAAGCAAGTCAATAAGCAGCTTAAAAGGTTTTTATACAAAATTAGGTACTTAGTGGCCCATTAATTGTCCTTTAGAGTTAACTAATTGTTAATAATGGTTGCTAATAGTAGTGTTTAATGTAATTTATTTGTATATAATTAAGCTTTATTGTTGCTAATTTACCCAAGTATTCTTGTGTGGGTTGGTTATTCTAAAGTGCTGCTGTCCTTTTTTGCCTTTACTTAGTGCTTCATGACTGTAGGTAGTAATATATTCAATCAATAGGCTGCAAGTCAGTAATATGGTTCATGGTGTGTTAGTGCCAATTGGTATTAGTGGTTTGTAATTTACTGTTTGCCCTTTGTGGTGTTTTACAATTTTTATCAACTTTTAATCAACTAAATGGTGGGTGTCAGGCACTCAGATGTCTCTATTTTGTAACGCCAACAGGTGTAAGGTTTTTGCAGAATTGTAAAGCTTGTAATTGTGCTTTGTTGGGTATTTCCTATGGCTTCATAGCTTTGGTGTAGTTTTTGCGCTGTAGGGTGCAATTGTTTGCATGGCCCATAAAAAGCATATTACCCCCTGCCATAGCTTGTAATATCAAGTAGTCAACTTTAATTATATGCTTGCTTTGTTTGTATTTTACCAATAAATGCAAAGAATAAGGATAGTAATTATGTGGTGATAGTAACGTCAATATTAAGTAATTTAACTAATATAATTACCCGCGCAGGTGCATGTGGCAAGAGGGTAGCCTTTATTGATAAAGGCTGGCGACTAAGATGTTAAAACACAGATGTTTGTAAGTGGCAGTATTTCAGCTGCTTATGAATTTATTATTGATTAATTCAATCATTTTGTATCCTTTAATGGTTTGTTATTCGTAAATTAGTCTACTGATATAAAGATTAAATAGAGGTGGAAAAAGTAAAATCAATTACCCTGACAAGCAATACGCACCTTAGAAGTGAGCTAATCCCCGGTTTCAACAGTAGTTGGGATGATATTTTTGAGTTTGGTCTTTCTTACGATGGGTTGCAGCTATTTGGTGATGCTGCCAAGCTACGTATGTTTGCTGTAAACAGCCTGGAGTCATTTCAGGAGTATGGTTTTGTAAGGAAATATAACCTTGACGAACTGCGGGCCATCATTTTTTATTTTGTTAAGTGCTTTGAATTAGAAAATACGCCACCGGCAGGTAAGCAGTTGCACTACATTCATTTAATACTTGAGCGTATAAGGCAGCAGCTTGGCTAATTGGCCATGTAGTTAACTTATCAATTCACGTTTATGCACGGAGGCACGCTCCGTGCATTTTTGTTTTTATGGGCAGCGTGGTTGCACCTGTTAAAAAGTTTTTACAACCGCCTATAAAGTTATTAACTTAGCACACTGTTCCGAAAATGCGCTGTAGCAGTTGGCAAACCATTGCCGGCAGCTGTCAGGGCTTTATTTTAAGGTGCATAATATCTAACTATAATATGGCTGAAGTAATCAGAATGCCTAAGATGAGCGACACCATGGAAGAGGGTGTGATAGCATCATGGCTTAAAAGCGTAGGAGATACGGTACAATCTGGTGACATACTGGCAGAGGTAGAAACCGACAAAGCCACTATGGAATTAGAAAACTATGAAGACGGTGTGCTACTGCACATTGGTATACAGGCAGGTGAGTCAGTGCCTGTTGATGGCGTGATAGCCATTATTGGCGAGGCTGGCGAAAACTTTGATGATTTGTTGAGCCAGGCAACACAGGAAGCCAATGGCGGCGGGGCAGCCCCAACAGCCAGCACAAGTGAGGCCCCTGCTGCTGAACCGGCCCAAACAGCTGCCATTGATGTTTCTGGCATTGAGGCTGAGGTAATCAGGATGCCTAAAATGAGTGATACCATGGAAGAAGGCACCATAGCCGCCTGGCATAAACAAGTGGGCGACGAGGTGCAGTCTGGTGATATATTGGCTGAGGTTGAAACCGACAAGGCCACTATGGAGTTGGAGTCATACAACGACGGCACACTATTATATATAGGTATTGAAGCAGGAAATGCCGTTCCGGTAGATGGTGTAATTGCTGTAATAGGCGAGAAGGACGCCAACTACCAGGCCCTGTTACAGGCCTCTGAGGCGGGTGCCGCCGCAGCGCCTGCAGCTGAAGCGCCTGCCGCCCCTGCGGCTGAGGCTCCTGCAAAAAGCACGAGCGCTTCTTCTGGTTCTGAAGCGCCCGCTGAGGCGCCAATACAGCAAAGTGCAGGCAATGGCCGTGTAAAAGCATCGCCTCTGGCAAAGAAAATCGCCAAAGACCTCGGCTATAACCTAAGTGAAATCAAAGGCAGTGGTGATGGTGGCCGCATAGTAAAGCGTGATGTAGAGCAATTCACACCGGCAGCTGCCGCCCCTGCACCGGCAGAAAAAGCAGCACCAGCCAAAGAGGCTGCCCCTGCTATTACTCTGCCATCAGTTGTTGGTGAAGAGCAGTATGAAGAGGTGAAGGTATCTCAAATGCGAAAAACCATTGCCCGCAGGCTGTCAGAAAGTAAATTCAGTGCGCCTCACTTTTACTTAACCATGGAAATTAACATGGATAAGGCCATTGAAGCGCGCAAAAGTATGAATGAGGTATCACCTGTGAAAATCTCATTCAACGATTTGGTCATCAAAGCCACTGCTGCTGCCCTGCGCCAGCACCCTGGTGTTAACGCCTCATGGCTGGGCGATACCATACGATACAACAAGCATGTGCATATAGGTGTGGCTGTAGCTGTCGATGAAGGCCTGTTAGTGCCTGTTGTTCGGTTTGCTGATAATAAGTCTCTCTCGCACATTGCCGCTGAGGTGAAAGACCTGGCCAAAAAAGCGCAAGGCAAAAAGCTGCAGCCCAGTGATTGGGAAGGCAACACCTTTACCATATCTAACTTAGGCATGTTTGGCATTGAAGAGTTTACGGCCATCATCAACTCGCCCGATGCCTGCATCATGGCTGTTGGGGGCATTAAACAAACCCCTATTGTTAAAGATGGCCAAATTGTGCCGGGCAACGTCATGAAGGTTACCCTTTCGTGCGATCACCGCGTGGTTGATGGCGCCATTGGGGCTGCCTTCTTGCAAACTTTCAAGCAGTTGCTTGAAGACCCCATTCGCATCATGATTTAACCGTTGAGTCTTTCAGTGGTGAGGTACTGAATTACTTCAATTCAATCATAACAGGCGCCCCGCAAACCCGCGGGGCGTTTTTATTGGCCAGGTGGCCTGCCATTCCGGCAGTAAATTGGGCTGTGGTATGGCCTTTGTAATACTCTGGCAAAACAAATTACCATGCAAAAACTTAAAGCAACAACAGTAATAGCCGTAAAGCACAACAACCAGGTAGCTATCGGTGCTGACGGGCAGGCTTCATTAGGCGATACTGTAGCCAAAAGCCATGTCAAAAAGATAAGAAAGCTACAAGAGGGTAAGGTCATTACTGGCTTTGCTGGCTCTACTGCAGATGCCTTCACGCTACTAGAGCGCTTTGATGAAAAGCTCAATAGCTATGGAGGTAATATGAAGCGCGCAGCTATTGAACTGGCTAAAGACTGGCGCACTGACAGGTACCTGCGCAGGCTTGAGGCCATGCTTATTGTTGCTAATAAAGAAGACCTATTGATACTTTCAGGTACTGGTGATGTTATTGAGCCAGACGATGGCATTGCGTCAATTGGGTCAGGCTCAAACTTTGCCCGGTCAGCTGCGGTGGCCCTTACACGGCATACCAAAGACATGACTGCAGAGGATGTAGTGCGTGAAAGCCTTAATATTGCTGCTGATATCTGCATATACACCAACCATAACCTGGTAATCGAGTCAATCAAAAACGATTAAAACACTCAAGCTGTTAATACAGCTTTACCTGCCCGGCACACGCAACACTGCGTGTGCTTTACTTTTTGGCTGGCCTGCCACTTTTTAATCCTTCTCACCGCCTTCATGCCGCACAGGGGGTGCTTTGGGTGGCCATCTATGACCCTATTCTTCACAATTCTTTAACAATTCACTTCCATATTTACTAACTTCCGCATAATAATCTAACCCACTACATCATATGAAGAAACACCTACTATTATTATTAGCAGGTATGGTATTTTGTATTTATGGGCATGCGCAGCAAACATTTCCCGTTAACGGAGTCAAAGATCAGCGTGTTGCACTTCATGCATTTACCAACGCCACCATTTATACTGACTACCAAACCAGGGTAGAAAACGCCACACTACTCATCAGGGGCGGTCAGGTTGTGGCTGTAGGCAGCAGCGTTAACATTCCTGAAGGTGCCATAGTGCATGACATAGCCGGTAAAACCATTTACCCTGGCTTTGTTGACCCGTATACTACTTATGGCATGCCCAAGCCTGACAGACAGCGCCCGTTTAGCTTTTTTGGGCGTTCTGAGCAAATACAGTCTGACAAAAAGGGGGCTTATAATGCCAACGAAGCCATTAAGGCTGAGTTTGAAGCCGTTCACTACTTTACTGCCGATGAAAAAACAGCCGCACAAATGCGCAAAGAAGGCTTTGGCGCAGTGCTGTCGTTCAATGCCGATGGCATTGCCCGTGGCTCATCAGTGGTGGTTACACTGGCCAAAGATACTGACAACAAGGTGCTGGTTAAAGATCGTGCCAGCGCCCACTACTCGTTAAGCAAGGGCACTTCATCACAAGATTATCCCTTTTCGCCCATGGGGGCTATGGCCCTGTTGCGCCAGACTATGCTTGATGCCCAGTGGTATGCCACCCAGGGTGAAGAGAACTTTTTTGATAACACCCTTGAGGCTGTTAACAGTCAGAGAAGCCTGCCTCAGGTATTTGAGGCCAACAGCTGGATTAATGCCCTGCGGGCCGACCGCATTGGCGATGAGTTTGGCATTCAGTTTATTTTTAAAGGCGGCGGTAATGAATACCAACGTGTTACTGACCTGAAGGCCACCGGAGCCTCTTTTATTATACCGGTAAACTACCCTGATGCTTATGATGTTACTGACCCGCTTGATGCCATGAGTATCACCCTGGCACAGCTTAAACACTGGGAGCTGGCCCCAACCAATGCGGCCGTACTTGAGGCCAACGGTGTGCCCTTTGCTTTTACTGCTCGTGGCTTAAAGCCAGGCCAGAGTTTCAGAACACACGTAATTAAGGCGGTGGAAGCTGGCCTTGACCAAACAGCAGCACTAAAAGCCTTAACCTACACCCCTGCCCGTCTTATGGGTGTACAAGACAAGCTGGGCAGCATTAAAGCAGGCGCTCTGGCAAACTTTTTAATTACCTCTGGCAATATATTTGACCAGAAAACACAACTGCATCAAAACTGGGTACAGGGCCACCGTTACGAATTGGTGCCCATGGATGTAGCCGACCTTACTGGCAATTATACACTAACGGTAGGCACTGCCAGCTACGACCTTGAGGTAGGTGGTATGCCCGGTAAGCAGCACATGAAGATTGTGGTGAACGACAGTACAACCATTAAGGTAACCCATAAGTTAGATGACCAACTCATTAGCCTTTGGTTTAACCCTGATACTGATAATAAAAATAAAGAAGCCATACGTTTAAGTGGTTGGCTGGGCCAGGACCAATGGGGTGGTACAGGCAACCAAACTGATGGCAGCTGGGTGTCATGGTCGGCCATACCTAAGCCAGCTGTTGAAGAAGCGCCTGAAGAGAACCCTGATGAGGCCCCTGATAACGGTGCGCAGCAGCGTGGGGGTAAGCCTGGTGGTGATGAGGTACCCACTGAAGAGATGGGTAAGGTAATTTACCCATTTGTGGCCTATGGTAACGAAGCGCTGCCCCAGGGGGCAGATATGCTCATTAAGAATGCCACGGTATGGACGCTTGACGCACAAGGCAAAATTGACAATGCCGATGTGCTGATCCGTAACGGTAAAATTGCCCAGGTAGGGCAGGGGCTTGTTGTAGATGGTGTGCAGGTAATTGATGGTACCGGCAAGCACCTGAGCCCTGGCATTATTGATGAGCATTCGCACATTGCCCTGAGCTCTGTCAATGATGTAGCCACCAACTCAGGCATGGTGCGCATGCAGGACGTTGTGAACTCTGACGATGTAAATATTTACCGCCAGCTTTCGGGCGGTACGGTGGCTGCCCAGCTGCTACACGGCTCGGCCAACCCCATTGGTGGTCAAAGCGCCATTGTGAAGTTCCGCTGGGGGCGGTCGCCACAGCAAATGCTTGTGCAAGATGCTGCCCCCTTCATTAAGTTTGCCCTTGGCGAAAACGTAAAACGCTCACGTTCACAGGCGTCCATCCGTTTTCCGCTAACACGCATGGGGGTTGAACAGGTATATGTAGATGCCTTCACACGGGCCAAAGAGTATGAGGCTGCCTGGAACACCTATAACAACCTGCCCAGAAAAACCAAAGCCAGTGCCGTGCCTCCGCGTCGTGACCTGGCTCTTGAAACCATGGTTGAAATCATGAACGGCAAACGCTTCATATCCTGCCACTCGTACGTGCAAAGCGAAATAAATATGTTAATGAAGGTGGCCGAACGCTTCGGCTTCAGAATTAACACCTTTACCCATATTTTGGAAGGCTATAAGGTAGCTGATATCATGGCTGAACACGGTGCCGGAGGGTCTTCATTTTCTGACTGGTGGAATTACAAATATGAAGTGGTAGATGCTATACCTTACAATAATGTGCTCATGAGCATGGCCGGTGTCACTACTGTTATTAATTCAGACAATGCCGAGATGGCTCGCCGCCTGAATCAGGAAGCAGCCAAATCTGTCAAATACGGAGGCATGGATGAGGTAGAAGCGCTGAAAATGGTTACCCTGAACCCTGCCAAGCTGTTGCACCTAGACAAGCGCATGGGTACTATTGAAGTAGGTAAAGATGCTGACGTGGTGCTTTGGTCTGACCACCCCCTTTCAGTATATGCCAGGGCTGAAAAAACTATTATTGATGGTACGGTGTATTTTGATGCTGAGCAGGACAAGGCCAAGCGCCAGCAAATAGCCGCAGAGCGCAATCGGATTATCCAGAAGATGAAAGACGCTAAAAATGGTGGCGGGGGTGCCCGTAAGCCTCCTTTTATGCAGTATCATCACGAATGGCACTGCGACCAGATTGTGGGCTACCACCAACATGCAGACCATTAACCCAACCACCAAAAGCTTGAAAAACACCATGATTAAAATCATATCAAAACTATTTACCCTTGTGCTGCTGGTGGTGCCTCTTTTGGCCTATGCACAAAAGCCCGCCCCCGCCCCCGCGCAAAGCCAGCCTATAGCTATTATGAATGCCACTGCCCACGTGGGCAACGGGCAGGTTATTAACAATGCCATCATTACCTGCGAAGGCGGTAAAATCACGCTGGTAGCAGACGCCACCTGTGTACGGGTAGACCTTAAGGGCTATCAGGTTATAGCTGCCAGTGGCAAGCATGTATACCCCGGGTTAATCTCGCCAAGCACTAATGTTGGCCTGGTAGAGGTAGCCTCAGTGCGCGCCAGTAATGACCATACAGAAACTGGTAATGTAAACCCCAATGTGCGCAGCATTATTGCCTATAATGCTGATTCTGACGTGATACCCACCCTGCGCTTTAACGGCGTATTAATGGCCCAGACTACCCCGCAGGGGGGCATTGTTTCAGGCACAAGCAGCGTGGTACAGTTAGATGCCTGGAATTGGGAGGATGCCGCCTACAAAACTGACGACGGTATTCATATGAACTGGCCCCGCAAAACGCTGCGCCCCCGCTGGTGGCTGGGCGAAACTACGCCCAGGCCCAATGAGCAGTACAAGCCGGCGCTTGAAAGTATTGATCAGCTTTTTGCCGATGCCAGGGCTTATATTGAAGTGGTCAAACCTGCCGCTACCAATCTAAAGCTTGAAGCCATGCGCGGGTTGTTTGATGGCACTAAAAAGCTGTATATTCACACCAACGGTGCCAAGGCCATTGTGGCTGCTGTGCAAAATGCCAAAGATCTTGGTGTGCAGCAGGTAGTTATTGTTGGAGGCGGAGACGCCCATATGATTACCGATTTTTTAAAAGAACATGAGGTGCCTGTTATATTGGCTAACGTGCACCGGCTGCCCAGCAGGGCTGAAGATGATGTTGACCTGCCCTACAAGCTGCCTGCCCTGTTACACAATGCCGGGGTGTTGGTGGCCCTTGGGCACGACAGCTACACCAACTCGCGCAACCTGGCCTTCTTTGCCGGTACCGCCGCTGCTTATGGCCTTGACAAAGAGCAGGCCCTGCAGCTGGTAACAGCCAATACCGCCAAAATACTGGGTATTGACCAAACCGTAGGCACCCTTGAAGCCGGCAAAGACGCCACCATGGTGGTTAGCACAGGTGATTTGCTTGACATGCGCACCAACAATATTGAGCATGCCTTTATACAGGGCAGGCAGGTGCAAACTGAAGGCAAGCAGCAATACCTGTACAACCAGTACAAACAGAAATTCCAGGGCCAGAAATAGGCCCATTATTTTAATGCACTCATAATTAAAGCAGCGGGCAATGTCCGCTGCCTTTTTTTGCGCTAAGTCCTTGCAGGTTATGTGTTTAAACACTTATCATTATTAATTATTAATTGGTAAATATTCATTGCCAGCGGGGTTACTTTTCATGCTCCTGACATCAATAGGTATAGATTGATTCACGCCAGTACCTATGAGAACGATTAAAGCCCTGTGTGGGCTACTGCTTTGCCTTTGTATGCTGGCCTGCTCAAATACTTCCAATGTGATTGATATTGACCACCTTGAAGGGATGGTGCGCGCAGGCCAAATAGAAGATATCAGGGTGTACCAACAACACCAGTACGTAACGGTAAACCTGACACCGCATGCCCAGGAAAACAACAACATGCCCAAACGTGAGGTTAGGCTGGCCCTTAACCATGGCCTAAGCTTTAACCAGCAGCTTAACCACCTGCACCAAATTACTGACCGTACTGATGTATTTATTATTAAACAGCAGCAGCCATTAAACAGGCGTTACCTGTTGCGGCATTATGGCCCGCCGGCCCTGATTGGCTTTGCCGCTTTTTTGATTATGGTAGCCGCTACTTACTTTTATACTAAATTCAGTAACCGCTAACCCATTTTAGCTCAAAAAGTACTAAAAAGCGCCAGTACCCAGTTCAAACTCAGTAGCTTTTGAATCAAGCAGCTTGCCATTTTCGCACTTCAGCACCCGTGAGGGGTACCGTTCAATCAGGGTATGGTCGTGCGTGGCCATCAGCACGGCGGTGCCGCTGTTGTTTATTTCCAGAAACAACTTAAAAATCCCTTCAGAAACCTCTGGGTCAAGGTTACCGGTGGGTTCATCAGCAAATAAAATAACGGGCTCATTAATTAGCGCACGGGCAATAACTACACGCTGCTGCTCACCGCCGCTAAGCTGGTAGGGCATTTTAGCCGTTACTGAGCCCAGCCCCACCCGTATCAGCACCTCAGTCAGACGGGCTTTCATCTTTGAGCGGTCGCGCCAGCCAGTGGCCCGCATCACAAACAGCAGGTTATCGGCCACCGTACGGTCATCAAACAGCTGAAAGTCCTGAAAAATAATGCCCACCTTGCGGCGCAAAAAGGGCACTTTGCTGCTTTTAATATTACGTAGCCCAAAGCCAGCCACCTCGGCATTGCCCAGGCGCAGGGGCAGGTCGGCATACAGCGTCTTCATCAATGATGATTTGCCGCTGCCCGTACGGCCCACCAAAAAAACAAACTCACCTTTCTCTATCTGAAAGTTCACGTCAGATAGCACCGTGTGCAAATCCTGAAAAATATTGGCTTCTTCAACGTGTACTACGGGGTCTGATGAAAACGTCATGCGGTTACAAAAACAGGTCTAAAAAAACAACACCGTTGCCACAAGCTGTTGCAACGGTGTTTTGGTTTATGGTTGGTGCTAAATAGCTTAGGCAGTTGCAGCAGCTTCCTGGGCTTTCTTATGGTCGGCCAAAAACTTTTCCAGTCCACTAGTGGTCAGTGGGTGGTTCAGCAAACCTAAAATTACCTTGGCAGGGCAGGTAGCAATATCAGCGCCTACCTCAGCACATTGTATTAAGTGCATGGTGTGGCGTACTGAGGCAGCCAGAATTTCAGTTTCAATGGCATAGTTGTCGTAAATACCCCTGATCTGCTCAATCAGGCTAATGCCATCGTGGCTAATATCATCCAGGCGGCCAATAAACGGGCTCAGAAATGAGGCTCCGGCTTTGGCTGCCAATAAGGCCTGGCCGGGCGAGAATACCAGGGTGCAGTTGGTGCGAGTGCCTTGACTTGAAAAGTACTTAATGGCCTTCACTCCATCTTTAATCATAGGTATTTTTACAACAATCTTATCATCGATCTTGGCCAACTCGTTCCCCTCGGCAATCATCTCCTCATACGTGGTTGAGATTACCTCGGCACTAACATTGTCGTCTACAATATCGCAGATGGCCTTATAATGGGCCCTAACTTGTGCGTCGCCAGAGATGCCCTCTTTGGCCATAAGCGAAGGGTTGGTGGTTACACCATCCAGTACGCCCAGGTCTTGGGCCTCGCGAATCTCATCCAGATTGGCGGTATCAATGAAAAACTTCATGTCTTACAAATTGTTTATTTAAACGATCTGCTGCAAAACTAAGATAAATTCCGGATAAAGGCAGGGGGCTAACAGGGCAGGGAAAGAAAAAAGGCGAACAAAACATCGCACCGCTACAACCGTTTACCCTTGCTTCCTTCCGGACCTGGGGGAGTTCAACAGGAGCTGGTCGTGTTTGCTCGCCGGACGGCAAAAGTACGAAACTTTATCAAACCCACCAACCTACCTTTTAAAATACTGCCTGTATTTTAAAGCCGCCACGTGCTATTGTGCACCTTATATTTGTTGCCATCAATAGAAACTAGTAACTTAACCATTATTACATTTCTGATTTATAGCTACTTACCACAACCTTTAAAGTAAGCCTTAACCATGCCCAGCAAATCGGTAGCCGCATCCCAAAAAGAAAAAAGCCGCTCAGCCGCCAACAGATCGGTAGCCGGCAAGGCCAGTAAAAATCACATACAGGCCAAGGCAATTGGCGCAGTAAAGCCGCCAGCCAAGGGCAAAAAAAACAGCCCTGCCAATACATTACTACAGGCCAGCGGGGGTACCGGTGGGGTGGCCCCTGCCAGTGTGGTGCAGGGCCTGCATGGGTCACAGGGTGGCGGCAGGCAGTTGCCAAATGCCACCAGCCGGTTTATGGGCAATGCCTTTGGGGCTGATTTTAGCGGGGTGCGCATGCATACTGACAGCAATGCCGTGCAAATGAACCGCAGCCTGGGGGCCAATGCCTTTACCCATGGCAACAATATTTACTTTAATGCGGGCAAATACAACCCCGGTACTGCTAGTGGTGACCGCCTCATTGCCCATGAGCTCACCCACACCCTGCAACAGGGTGCCGCCACACAAGGCGGTATGGTGCAGGCTGACTTTCTGGTAGAGCCTACCACGCCCGATCGGGAAGGCCGCGAGCTTGATGCCCCAAAAATGGCCGCAGCCATTGCCTGGAACCAGGCCCGCCATACTGATGCGGCCGAAATAAGCCTGATTAGAGACATTATTGGCCTTAGCCAGGAACCTGCCGTTATTGACGAGAGTTTTGTCAACGCTGTGATAGAGTATCAGGCTATTTACGGCCTCTCGCGCGATGGTAAGCTGGGCCCTGCCACTGCTACCCAGCTGGCGCGTGAGGTAGTAGCTGGCGAAAGCCTGATAGGCGGTGCCGAAGGGCGGGCAGCCCTGGCACCGGCTACCAACCTGAAAACGGCCATTGAAACCCTGATTAACGCCAATAATAGAAATTATGCTGACTACCGCGATGCTATTCGTGGGGCCACCATGCTGCAACAGCGTGTGGTATTGATTGACCATGCCATGCTGCGCAGCATCAGAGGGCAGCTAAGCTGGAACAACTGGGCCCGCTGCATTGAACTGCTGGGGCGCAGGGCACCTACCTACAACCAGTTAATCAGAAACGGTGCCGTGCAGGCAGCCCTGGCTGCTGCCTGGACAGCCTCAAACCCTGCACCAAGGTTAACCAATGCCCCCGCTACAGGCCAGCATGAAGAAGGCGGCTGGGTATACATGAACCTCATTACCGGCGGGCTGATCATTAGAAGGCAGGCTGCTGGAGCTGCTGCGTCTATTGACCTTTCAGCACCACCCAACGTGGCCAATAGCATTGTAGTGGCCAAGTTCCACACGCACCCCAACCTAAACCCACCTGCGGCTGCAATACCTGCGGGCCTGCCGGTATGGAGAACTTTGCCCAGCACAGGCAATAATGGTGATGTTGGGGTTGACCAGCGTCACGGTGTGCCTGATATTGTTGTTGGCTCACATGATCCTAACCCGGCTACCTTTGTATTTATGCAAAGCGGCCCTGACCGCCGGGCACACCTGGCAGGCAACAGGGGGCTGCCTGCTGGCAACGTGGCCCCGCAGGCCAAATCTGACGGCTCGTTTGACGAGCAATAAGTAATTCACCCCTGCGCCCAATTTGTACCAATGATCAATTAAGTGCCTGTTACAGGTAATGCACTATGGAAATTCACGAAGCTTTAAAAGTGGCTTACGCCAATATAAGCCAGGTTTTTAATGACATGTCACAGTATAAAACCATTATTACCCCACTTGAAGGGAAATGGCAAATAGATTTTGAGCCTATCACTGACACCACGCAGGGCGGGGGTGCCTACTACACCATATCTGCCCAGACAGGTGAAATTCTTTTGGCCGAGCTGGGGCAGTAAAGTGTGCTTTTAGCATTAACGTCAGTTCGGTAGTACCTTTGCGGGTGGCTTAAACTGCCAATAGCATTGTCTAAACTAATATACATTTATATACTAGTTGCCAGTAGCTGTTTGCTGCTATTAGCAGGTTGTGGTACTACCGTTCAGGCTCCTGTGCCTGTACCCCCTGTTGCAGATACTGTGCCTGCCAGTGCCCCCGCCCCTGTAATTGCTGCAGATCTTTCAGAGGTGCCTGAGGCCGAGGCTGCTGGTGCTGTTTTTTACACTGCCAACGGTCAGCCTGCTGATGTGGTGGCCCTGCTGGCCAGCCAGGGTATCAATACCGTGCGGCTGCGCATCTGGCACAGCCCCGCTCAACCTGCTGCTGCCCTGCCTGCCATGCTGGCCTTTGCCCACCGCTGCCAGGCCACGGGGCTGGCCATATGGCTTACCGTGCATTATTCTGATACCTGGGCCCACCCCGGCCAGCAACAACTGCCCGCCGCCTGGCAGGGGCTAAACTACCAGCAACTGCACGACAGCCTGTACCAGTACACCGCCAGGCTGGTTACCACCTTTGAGCCCGCTTACATACAGCTGGGCAATGAAATCAACGCCGGGTGGCTGTACCCTTTTGGTGTGCTGCCCCAGCAGCAAGGGCAAATGGCAGCGCTGCTTGGCACGGCCGCCCAGGCCGTGCGTGCCCACAGCCCGCCCAGCCGCCCAACCCAAATCATAATTCACTATGCCGGGCTGGCTGGCAGTACAGAGTTTTTTAATGACTTAAGCTCGGTTGATTATGATGTGGCTGGCCTGTCATACTACCCTTTGTGGCATGGCAAAGACTTGGGGGCCCTACAGCAAACCGTGGCTACACTCACACAGCAAACTGGCAAAACGGTAGCCATTGCTGAAACAGCCTACCCCTTTACCCTGCAATGGGCTGATTTTACTAATAACATTGTAGGGCTTGATGAGCAGCTGATATTACCCGCCTACCCTGCTACACCCCAGGGGCAGCTGGCTTTTACTGAACAGGTATTGCAATATACATTACAGGCCGGTGGGTTAGGGGTTTGCTACTGGGGGGCAGCCTGGGTGGCTTTCCGTGGGCCAGAAGCCACCAATGGCTCATCGTGGGAAAACCAGGCCCTTTTTGACTTTAACCACCACCTGTTGCCTGCAGCCAGCTTTGGCCAGGCCAGCCAATAAAAAAGTATTGATGCGTTGCCCGGTAGGATGTTGCCACTATAAGTGTAAAGCCTTAACTTTAGGTAAAACATGGCACAAAAAGAAGCAGTAAAACACAAAGCGGCCTACTCAAGGCCTTTTATGCTGCGGCCGGGCTTTCGGCGGGCAGTGTTCATTATTCTGGCAATCATTACAGCCCTAACCCTTTGGTGGCTGCTGTAGTGCCAGCAGTAGTGTCACTAAAAGCAGGGGCATGCCACCCAACAATTGGGCGGGCATTTTCTGTTCATCCTGCAAACAACAACAAATTACCCCAAGCATGTCTATTAACCGGTTAATGACCAACATCTGCTCGGCCAATTTAGTGGCCAGCAAAAACTATTACACCACCCTTCTGGGCCTGGAAGTGGCTTTTGACAGTGACTGGTTTATCCAGCTAAAAACACCAGAAAGTGGCTTTGAGCTGTGCCTCATTGCCCGCAATCATGCGCTGGTACCCACCCCCTGGCAGCAGGCACCACAGGGCTTTTACCTAACCTTTGTGGTTGCTGATGTAGAGGCCGTTTACCAAACCGCCACCAGCCATGGTTATGAGGTGGTGCAACCCCCTGCCGATACCTTTTATGGCCAGCGCCGCCTGTTGTTGAAAGACCCTGACGGCACCCTGGTAGATGTATCAGCGCCTATACCCAACTTTCAGTTTGGTGGGTAGCAGTTGCTAATTGATTACCAGCCTGGCTTGGGCAGGCGTTCAAAATCGGCAGCAGTTACCTCATGGCCGTTTACGTTGCTGGTGC
>CAZXTW010000008.1:0-28193 GCA_964643525.1 uncultured Roseivirgaceae bacterium | reverse complement strand
ACTATTCTGCGGTTGTTTACAAAGGCATACTTACTTAAAATAGCCTGCCCAGACAATACACGGCCAAAATGTATAGAAGGCGCCCCGTACGGAAAAGGCACATAGTTTTTATCCCAGTTCACGGTAAGTGCGCCATAGGGGTAATTGGCACCCGCAGCCAAAGTATCAAGCTGGTTGGCGTAAAACGACCGTGCCGCACCAAAGTCAATTTCCTGAAAGCCTATAAAATCGGGCTGTAACCTGTTCAGCAAGCCCACTGCGGCAGCCCTGTTCTGTGCGTGCCCTGCTTTGTTTTGTTGTACCGGCTGGTTATTGTCCATGCCAGAGCACCAGCCAATATTGTAGGTCATTACCATAAAGGTATCTTTCCTGGCAATGGGCACGTGCTGGTAACTGTTTATTACGGCATACTCGTCACGGTCAAGCCGGCCAGAGCTACCCCATTGGTAAAAAACCAGCATGAATACCACAATGGGCAACAGCAGGTACAACAACAGAAAACGCAAAAGCTTTCGCATGGTGGCTGTCAATGTCAGAAAAAGGAGTGCTTGTAATTAACCTGGGTTGAAGTTAGTGAACAATTCACACTTGACCATGCCACAGCCTAAAAAACAACCACCACCGCAAATCATTGCAATGGTGGTTGTCTTACCCGGTAAAGGGCGCACTGGTGCGTATCAATGCTTTACCATAAAGCGAATGCGGGCAAAGGCATCTTGCTGGCCCTGTACCATCAGGAAATACACGCCGCTGGGCATTTGTGAGGTATCTACCTGCAGTGCCCTGCTGCCTGCCGTGAGCTGGCCCTGTTGCAGTGGCACCCCGTGTATATTAATCACCTGCCAGGCCATAGGCTGGCTTAATGGCTGCCCAAATAAGGCATTAACCAGGCGGTTGGCCGGGTTGGGGTAAAGCACCGTTTCGGCCAGTTCACCGCCAGCAACCAAACCAGTAACCTGCTCCAGACCAAGGCCGGAAGCATCAACCAGGGCTGCCTGTAATACCTCCTGTGTTTCATTATTTTGCAAAAATACTACCACTACCAGGCTGTCTATCTCAAACGCATTGCGTACTTCGTACGATAGGCTAATATTGGCTGTTTCACCTACAGCCATGCTGGGCACGCCTGTACCACCTGCATTGGGCAGCATTTTAATCAGGGCAAAATGCTGGTTATTGGTGGTAGTACCCCCAAACTGGCTGGCAGCTATTTCACGCTCAATCACGGCCACATGCAGGCGGCTGCTGGTATCAATCTCAACCAGGGCTGCAACCGTTACATCAACAGTCAGCACCTCTGGGCCGGCATTGCCCAGGGTTACATCAAGCGTTACTTCGGGCTCTACCAGGGTGCGTATCAGCACATCCTGTGCATCCCAGGCCAGGCTTTCGCCGGGATCATTCAGAATAGAAAACCCATCAAACGTAAAGCCTGCCACACTATCAGCCCCTCCGTCAATAACAGAATAGGGTACATCATTCAATCCATACAGGGTGCGCCTGCCACCGGGGTCAAGCGTGTTGCGCACATTTAGTGGGTCTTGCTGGTTGGGAAAGTCAGCATGGTAAAATACCGGTGCCACATCATTGGGTATGGTATTCAGCAATTCAATAATGTTCACTTCGGCAGCGTCAGCATCGGCTGTACCCATATTCACAAACTGCTCAAGCACCACCGTACGCGGCCGTTCGCCAATCATGACAGAGTCAAAGGCAAAACCAATATTACCCAGCTCATTGTCAGAAGCTGCCCCCAGGGCAATTCTGAAGCGTACATTCTCACGGCCACTTACAGGCTCTAAATCATGGCGCACGGTTTGCCAGCCTGCGGCAAACTCATCAGAAAAACCATAGTTACCTGCATTGCTGCCACCCCCCAGGCTGCCCGGGCTTCCGGCCACACTTTGCTCGTTGTACCAGTTCAGGCCAGAGGTGGTATTGTCTTCAAACTGGCCCAGGGTTTCCCAGGTTTGCCCGTTATTCGTTGAGGTCTGCACCACCACCCCATCGCCAGAGGCCAGGTCAGTCCAGACACTCATTGACAACATGGGGCGGCTCAATACTGACAAGTCAAAACAGGGGCTATATACCCATGATTGTTCTCTGGGGCTATAGGCCGCCCCCAACGTATTGGTGGCCCATACGGCTTCGGTAGCATCAAATGCCCAGGTAGGGGCAATCAGTGGCGAACTGAGCGTATCAAACGGAGCAGGCTGCTCAGTAAGGTCAGTGGCAGCCAGCCAGGTGTTTTGGTCAACCCCAAAGTTTACAAAATAAAGTGTATCGGCATTCAGCGGTGAATTGACTACCGGCAGTATGGCTACCATCTTAGAGGTGGTGTCTCCGCATTGATCGCCCGTTACGGCTGAGAAAGTTACTTCATAGGCTCCAATGCTATCGCCCTGTATCAGGGCATTGGGGTAAATCACTTCATTAATGAATGAGGTTGCCTCTGGCAAAGCCTGCGACCTGAATGTACCATTGCCAAAGCTCCATTGGTAGTTTACAGTCGTATCGCCAGGCACATCAATATTAATAGCCCCGGTAAAGGCAATAGAATCGCCCGCACAAACATTATTCCATACAAAATCTACCTCAGGTACAGGGCCAATACGCACGTTTTCAGTATAAGCATCATTGACGCAACCCTTAATTGTAGTGGCCGTCAAGCCTACATTAAATATGCCCTGCTCATCAAAAGTATGATTAATGGTATCGAATGGGGTCAGCTCATTTTCAGTGCCGTCATTAAAGTTCCAGTTCCAGTTGGCTATCAGGGCATTGGCTGAATTCATTGCCGTAAATAGGGTAGGCAGACCGGCACAGGCCCCGAGCGCAGTAAAATCAAGAATAGGCACAGGCTGTATGCGCACGTTTCTTAATGCAGTAGCTCGGCACCCTTTAGCATCAGTATAGCTGTAGCTTATTGTAATATCAATGCTGTCGCCACTATTGGCCCCATACGCCAGGGGTATGTTCAACTCAGCCTCACCATCACCCAGGTCAGACACCCCGCTACCACTAAATACGCTGCCTGTTTCTGAGGCAGGGAAACCCGTCAACTCTATCAGCTCTGATTCATTCTGGCAGTATTCTGTCACGTTATCCTGAATTTCAATACTGGGGGCAGGCAGTGGGTTAATATTAAAACTTCTTTCAGTGATGCCGGTGCAGCCATTTCTATCAATGGCTGAAAACTCAACCTGGATGGGCCGGGGCATATTGCCCTGCCCTGCCAGCGCAAAATAATCAGCAGGTAAAAACGAAATTGAATCTGCCGTAATCAAACTGTCACCCGCTAAAAAGCCCGAAACAATATACTGGCCAATCGCCTCAGTCGAGTCATTCTCCAGCTCACTGTTTATGCCTATTAGGGTACCATCAACGCAATAATCCTGATTATTACCAATCTCACCCAGGCGGTTAAAAGTTAAACTGGCATCGGGCAGTGGCAGTATGTCAAAACTTTCAGTAATGGTGTCTGCACAGCCAGTGGCTGGTATAATATACTCTAAGGTAATATCGTAGGTAAACTGCCTGTTCTGGTTGCCTGCATCGGTGGCAATTTCAGTGGGCAGCAGGGTGGCAGAGCCGTCACCGTTATCAGTAAACCCATTCAGTGTTGTAAAGCCAGGGGCATAGGCTAAATTCAGCTCATCGCCAAACAAAGCTACTTCTACAGAGTCGCCATCAGCAAAGCCCTGCACAACTATTGTATCCTGGTCTCTGTCAAAACAATACCGTTGGCCACCCAAAGGCCCGTTATAGTCAAACACCAAATCAAGGTTGGGCAGTGGGTTAATCAATATTTCCTGTGTGTTGATTGATACACAGCCATTATCATCAGTAAACGTATAGGTTACTACCACAGTAGTATCTGCCATGGCACCGTTGTAGGCAGTATTAATATTAAATTCAGCACTGGCTTCATTGCCATTAATATTGGTGGCCCCAATACCAGGCCCTGAAAAACTATTAAAGCCAAGTATGTTTTCTACCGGGGCAGTCAATACAACAGCCTCATCACCCTCACAAAAAACAAAATCATCACCTACGGGCGGTTCTATTGCCACTGGTGTTAGCGGGTTAATATTTAATGAAAGTGAACTGGTACCCACACAGCCATTGGTGGCAGCAGCAGTAAATATGAATTCAAAAGTATGTTGTATTGAGGTGTCACCAGTAGAGGCTGCAAAATCAGCTGGTACCACCGCCATTACATTATTAAAGGTAATGCTATCAGCAGCTGGCAACCCGTTAACAGTAAACACACTGGTTAAAGAGTCAATATTATCAAAGGTACCAAACAGTATAATGGAATCCCCATCAATACAATAGTCATCAAAATCGCCCAATGGCCCTACCTCTATAGGTGTAAAGTTAGGCACTGGCAATGGTTGTATGGTAAATGTTTCTACAATGGTATCTGCACAACCAGTGGCAAGGTTGGTATAAGTAAATTGATAATTCTGGTCGCCCACACCGCCTTCATTGGCCACCTGTTCAAGGTTAAACGTCATGGTACCATCACCATTATCGTCAAAGCCATCGTTTTGCGGCACGCCTTCAAAAGATACATTACTGCTATTGGCAGCCAGCACCAGCGGCAGGCCATCGCTAAACCCGGTAACGGTCACATCTTCATCTACCAGGCAATACCTGGTTGGTAATGAGTCAAGTGGCCCGTTAACGTCATACGTTACTGATAATACCGGTTTCGGGTTGGTGGTCAATACCACAGTATCACCAGAAATGCATCCTAGTGTATTCTCGTACTGAAAAAACACTGAATCAACCAACGGGTTGTTATTAAAGTTATCATTAAAGGCAAAAGTGGCTGTGGCAGTACCATCAGGTTCCCGGTTGTCTGTCAGGCCCGGGCCTGAGGCAGAAAAAGTACGGATGCCACCCACCAAATCACTTACAGATAGTTCTATATCGTCATCGCCCTCACAATAACTCAGTTCATCCAAAGGTACGTCAATAGTTACCGGCGTAGGCGGGTTTATTAAAAACTGAATAGACGCATCGTTTTCGCACTGGTTGCCGTCTGCTATCACATACCTGGCTTCAAAACTCCTGGAGTCATTAAATATTGATCCGGCTAACAAACTACGAGGCACCGCTGTTAAACTGTTACCCGTCACTGTATACCGGTCAGGGGGCAGTAAAGTATCCTGCGCCAACGTAACATCAAAAAGCCTGAAGCTGATGATGCTGTCATGTACCGAACCAGTAATAGATACTTCAGCATTTTCTAAACAGTAATTGGTATTGTTCAAAGGCCCTTGCGAATCAAACGCCAGGGTAGGCACTGGTAATGGGTTTACCCTTACGGTGTTGGTTACCTGGTTAAAGCAGCCTGTAACACTATCAGTATATTCCAGCCTGATGTCAACATCGGTCGATACGTTCAACACCGGGCCAACGGCACCTCTGGGGCTAAATATCGCGTCACCGTCGCCATCTTCCCCGCCAGTTACGCCATCACCAAAAAAGGCACCCACAGGTATAAACACACCTGCCGTACTGTCAAAGCCGGTAAGCCGTAAGGGGTCATTATCAACACAATAGGCAATATTGCCATCAAACAAGATGTCATTATGCAAAATCTCTAAATCAGGCAGGGGGTTAATCAGCAGGGTGGCGGTATCAGTAGAAGCGCACCCGGCAGCATTAATAAAGGTATACAGCACCACCACAGTATCGGCCACAGTGCGCCCGTTAATGGGGTCTAATGTGGCAGTACCGTTGCCGTTATCAGTCAAAAAGGCGGCATTACTACCGGCCAGCAAGCTAAACGTACCAGACGATAGTTCCGCGTTGATAGAATTTGAAAAGCCCGTCAACGTAATGGGGTCTGAGTCCACACAAAAGCCATTTTCAAGCTGTGGTGTTTCATCGTCACTCACAATAATTTCAACTTCAGCCGGGTCAAACAACTCTACAATCAGCACGGTTGTATCTACCTGTGTCTGGTCAAGCAAACTGCGGTATACCGCCACAAAGGGCAGGGCAATGGCATCGCCTACCGGCCTGTTAAACTCATTGACCAGAAAGTTGGCTGGTTCAAAAGTATAGCCCAGCAGCTCATTGGTGGTATCTACCAGGTTTAGGCTGTTCTGTATAATGGCACCCTGGGCAGTGGTAAACTGGGCAGGGTCATTAAGTACCAGCGTATCAAACACCAGCGTGTCAAGCACAAAATTATCACCCCGGCCAATAAATGGTATGGCTACCTGGCCATCGTCAGTACAGTACTGCGAGGCAAGCCCGGTAATGGCGTCTGCAGCGTTAATAATGGTCAGGTCGCGGCTAATGTCAGCCGTACAGCCAAAGGCATCTTCGGCCGTCATCGTGATGGTAACAATGCCTGTACCAGCAGCTTCAGTAAACAGTGAGTCGCCTACCACACCATTGCCATCAAATATAAACGACTCTACATCTGGCGGGGGCAGCAACAATATCGCCGGGTTATCTTCCAATATAAAAGTACCGGCATCAGGCACAGTAGTAAAGGCATCAAACACCTCACCTGTGGTAGTCAGGGTGGCATGGGCCACATTGTCGCCTTCAGCATTGCCGTTCATTATGGCAGTACCACCCAGCCTTCTAACTACCCCTGTGGGGGGGGCGTCTAACGGCCCCAAGGCTTTAATTTGCAGGCCGGTAATCACAATGCGGTCACGCAAATGGGTGCTGTCTACACTGTAGGTAAGCCGCAAGGTAGTATTGTTCAGGTAAGTGAGGGCCACCCCGTTAGAGCCACCCACAATATTTCGGTTATCTGGTGCCAGGGCCTCTGCTTCAGTATTGTCAACATCAAACTCAAAGCCCTGGGGCAGTATCAGGTTAAAGGTCTGGTCATTACCCACCCCAAAATCAGCTGCATCACCTTCAACAATAGAAATGGGCGCCAGCACGTTTTGGAAGTCACCCACGCACAGGTCTAAATCAGGGGCCTGCACCAGTACACCGGCACTGGCGGCAGCTGTTGTGGTGGCAGTTAATACTGCAATTTCAGTAGACAGGTTGGGGGTAGGCTGGGCTGCATCCTGGGCAGTAAAGTATATAGCATAGCTCTGGCTGCTTGCCAAATCAAAAATAGCAGCAAAATGGTCAGCATCGGCACGGGTTACGTTAATGGTGCCGGCCTCTACCACCGTACCGGCATAGGTGGCAGTATCACGTATTTCTGCTGCACTGCCGGGCACAGGCTCCCCGGCAGTAGTAATGATGTAATGTACCCTGCCAGCTTCATTCAGCTGTACGCGCAAATCAAAGCCTACGTCATACACATTCACCACGGCCGAATCAACAAACGTTGGCGGTACCAGGTCTGAGGTTTCAAACCTGAAATCGGTCCGGCCATTAATGCCGGCAAAGTTGTTGCCTGAGCGGTCAACAAACCCTACCCCCTGGGCTTCATTGGCCGCAGGCACCTGTACATAATACCGGGTGTTGCCCTGCAACAGGCCGTTGGGTATGTCGTACAAAAACTGAGTGCTGTCAGCCCTGATGCTGTCAAGCACCAGATTGGCCACAAAGTTATTGGTTAAAAACTCATACAGCTCAATGGTGTTTTCAAGGTTACGCACGGGCTCATCAAAGGCAAGCACCACCACTGTATCCAGGGGTATATTCTGCTCATTGTTTTCAGGGTAGGTGCTGCTTAACTGGGGCGGGCGGTTATCAAGAAATATAAACTCAGGCCCAAATACAGGGGCACCGCTAAAGCTGCCCTCGTCAGTCACAAAACTCAGGCTATCAATAAACAATTGCAGGGTATCGGTATTAATATTAGCCAGCAGGTCAACATCAGCCACCACAAAAAAGGTCTGGTTCAGGAATTCATTCTTTAACTGTTGGCCCACATTGGTAAAAGTCAAAAACTGGTTGGCCGTTTGAGGTACCAGTTGCGGGGTAATCTGGTTTAGTAAATCAGTTGGCTGAAACCGGTTATCTTCTGAAAAGACTATTCTCAGGTTGGTAAGCAGGCCCTGCACATCCTGATTAAAATGTACCCTGATTTGTTGCAGGGTGGGTACAGTATCGGCCTGCGACCGCGTATCGGCCCTTAGCCTGAACCCTAACAGGGCTTTATTTACAGCACCAGAAAGTAGCGGGGTTATATTAGTTTCAAGGTCTAATACGTTGCCATCTAAATTGGTGTTGATTACATCAACCCGGCTGCTGGTTACCGTTATGGCACTGCCAAACGCATCAGTTGTGCTAACTGTCAAGGCGCCCAGGCCAGTGCTGCCGTAGGTAAAGCCCGGAAACTCCATAATACCTGCCACAATGGTGGTGGGGGCATTCACCAGGGTGGCCGCCCCTGCAGGCACAATGCCTACGCTGGTGCGGTTAAAGTTCAGGTCTAAATTACCCAGGGCATCAAAGGCAGCTACCTGCACGGCCGAATCAAGCGGAAGGTTAATACCAGTGTGAGGGTCTGGCTGGGTAGTAAAAGCTATTTCAGTGGCCTGTACGTTCATGATGTTAAACCCGTCAATGGTTTGTGCACCCCCGGCATTGGCCGCGCCAAAAAACGAGCCCCCCCCATTGGTAGCGCTGCTAATGCGCACGCCTATTCTGTCATTGTCAGTAACTGTAGCTTCAAAAGTGGCCAGCACAGTAAAGGTAAATGTGCCATCATCAGGGGCGGTAATACCCAAATTGGTAAAATTAACTGTGCCGCTGCCAGCAACTTGCTCAAGCACGGTGGTACCGTCATATACCGCCAGGCGCCTTACATTGGCAGCATTTTCAATTTGCAGGGTCAGGTTATCTAAAACAGTTACAGCCCCATCAATATCTGTATTGCCACCGCCATCACGCAGCACAAAGGTAGCCAGGGTAAAGGCATTGCTGTTGGTAATTGAATCGGCCTGGAAATTAATATAGGCAATGCTGTCAGTCAGGGCGGCGGTATCCAGCACAATATCAGAGGCGGTGGCCGCCACCACATCAAATGTCTGGCTGGTGGCGGGCGTCAGGGCACCACTGTAAACCAGCAGCTCTACGCCAGTACCATCTGCGGTAAACTGAAAGTTAGCATCAAAGGTAAGTGCTCCACTCACAAAAGAATCACCAACAGGGGTGTTCAGCATACCCAAATCAAGGGTGTTGGTTACTGAGTCAATGGCGGCTGTATAATCAAGGTCAGTATTGGCGTTGGCGTCACGTGCTTCAACCACCGGTGCCGTGCTGAGGTTGACCAGCACATTATTTACCGCTGGCACCTCTGTGGTAAAGTCTATTTGCGTAGCCGTAACCTCTATCTTATTTTCATCGCCCGTTTGTGTACTGGCGGCTCCTCCCCCATCAGCCGCTGCAAAGGCAGAGGTTACTGCCGATGCCTGCACCTCAACCACTGTAAAGCCATTCACGGCATTATCAGTTACTGTGGCTGCATAGCTTACCCGTACAGTAAGGGTATCTGCCCCATCGTCAGGCGCGGTAAAAGTAAACCCGGTAAAGGCAACCGTATCGGCCGCATCAGCTTCTGCCAGCTCGGTGGTGCCATTGTACAGGGCTACGCGGCGCAGGTTGGCTGCATTACTTATGGCCAATCGCATACCGGTCAAGTCAGTGGCTGTCCCGTCAAGATCGTTGCTGGCACCGCCATCACGCACCACAAACTGGGCCACCGCCACACTGTTGGTATCTGCAGCAATATCAGTGGCCTGGCGATTAATGTAATCAATGTTTTCAGGGTAGGCAAAGCTGCCATTGTTCACAACGTCAGAGCCATTAGCAAAAACCACTGCAACCGCATTACTGGTAGCACTGCTTAGGCCGGCACTGGTCACCCCAAGGGTGCCATTGCCAGCATCAGTATATTGAAAGTTGCTGTTAAAGGTTAACACACCAGCCACAGGCGTGGTATTTACATTAATCATGTTCAGGCTACCGGCATTGGCCACTGTAATGGCCTGGGTAAAGTCAAGGTCAGTATTGCCGTTGGCATCGCGGGCAGCTACTACAGGTATGGTATCAAGGTTGGCGTCAACAAATACGGTGGCCGGCGGCTGGGTGGTAAACACCAACTCTGTGGCCACAACCGTTACCTCATTATTGGTGCTGCCAGAGGTAACAGCAGCCACTGCAGCCAATGTACTGGTACTGTCGCTGCGCAGGGTAAAGTCTGCATCATCAACACTAAACACCAGGTTTTGCCCATCTACCACTGCTGCCAGGGCATCGTCAAGGTCGGCCAGCAGGCGCACATTAAGCTGCCAGGTTTTGCTGGCATCATCTGCCACATGGCCCATTTCACCGGTGGCATACGGTATGCTGCTAAATGTAATGGTGGTAGCGCCAATGGTGCCACTAATGGCTGTGTTGGTACCATCGGTCAGGGTAGCTTCTGCCAGCAGGGCGCTCCAGTCAGTCACTTCATTGCCACTGCCCTGCTGCACCACCACCTGGCTAAACTGGGTAGCTACGCCATCATCAACCACAACACCGCTGGCATCGTCAGTTAAGGTAAAATCAAACACCTGCAACAGGGTGCTGTTTTGCAGGGCCGAAACTGTTGTGGGCTCTGCATCAGTTCCGGCAGTAAGTACCGTATTATCAGCATAGGTTACCGTTACAGTGGTGCTGGTATCGTTGGCCAGGCTGCCATCATCCAACACCAGGGTACCATCTCCATTATCAGTATATTGTAAGTCAGCAGCAAACGTTACTACCCCACTTTCAATCGTGTCAGGGGCGTTGTTCAGCACAATGCCATCCAGACTGGTGGTGGTTACGTCACCACCATAGTCTACATCAATATTGCCAAGGGCATCTTGCGTTTCAGCTTCTGGCGTTTGGGTCAGGTCAATCAGCACGCCAGCGGTGGCAGGGGGCTCAGTAGTAAATACAAACTGAGTGGCCGTTACCTCAATGCGGTTGGCATCACCCGTGGTGACTGAGGCAGCCCCACCACCATCGGCAGTGGCAAAGGCTGAACCAGCTGCGTTGGCCTGCACGGCTGTTACCTGCACACCTACCTGCGCATTATCAGTTACCACATCGGCAAAGCTAACCCTGACTGTCAGGGTTACCGAGTCATTGTCGGGTGCTGTTACATTCAGCCCTGAAGCAGTAAAAGTGGCTGCGGCATCCAGTTCTGCCAGCTCAGTGGTATCAAGGTACAGGGCTATGCGGCGCAGGTTGTTGCTGTTCACTACATCAAAAGTAATGTCTGTTAGTATAGTAGGTGCCCCATCGGGGTCAGTGCCCGTACTGCCCCCATCACGCAGGGTAAACTGAGCAATGGCCAGGCTGTTGGCGTCTGCCTCAACATCAGTTGCCTGGTAGTTTTCATACGCAATATTTTCAGGGGTGGTAAAGGCATCCTCAGCCACCAGGTCAGCCTGCCCTGAAGCAGTTACGGTGGTGCTGGTACTGGTGCCATCAGTAATACCACCACCACTTACTGTAATGGTGGCACTGCCGGTTTCGGTATAGGTATAACCAGCAAAAGAAAGTACCCCACCGCTAATGGCCGTGGGCACGTTATCAGCACCAAGGGTGCCGCTATTGGTTACTGAAATGGCAGTGGCAAAATCAACGTCAGTATTGCCGTTTACATCACGGGCAGCCACCACCGGTTGCTGCGTCAGGGCAATACCTGCCAGGGCATTGGCCGAGGGCTGGGTGGTAAAATCATATTGGCTGGCGGTAACTTCCAGTCGGTTGTCATCACCCGCCAGGGTGGTGCTGGCCCCGCCCCCATTAACGGCAGCAAAAGTGCTGGCCGTACTTTGGGCGGTAACGCCAGTTACAGCCACTGTTAGCACTGTATTGTCAGTTACGGTGGTATTAAAGCTCACCACCACACTTAAGGTATCGCTGCTGTTATCTGCCGCAGTAAATGTTAAGCCGCTAAACTGCGGGGTGGCGCTGCCAGCTACTTCTGCCAGCTCAGTAGCGCCATCATATAAGGCTACCCGTTGCAGCTGGTTGCCATTGCCAATGGCCAATTGCAAACCGGTAAGGGTAGTGCCTGTGCCGTCAGCATCAGTAAAGGCCCCGCCATCGCGCAAAACAAACCGGGCCACCACAAGGCCGGTATCAGCGTCAATATCATCAGTGACCTGGGCCAGGTAATCAATATTTTCAGGGTAAGTAAATGTAGCGTCTTCAACCACATCACTTGAGTCTGACAACAGCACGGCTACTGAGTTAGAACTTACCGCACTTACTCCGGTACCGCTCACCCCTAAGGTACCATTACCGGCTTCTGTATATTGAAAGCTGCTGTTAAAAGTGAGCACCCCGCTTACCGGTGTGGTATTTACGTTTAGCATGGCCAAGCCACCGCTGTTGGTTACAGTCAGGTTGTCAGTAAAATCAAGGTCTGTATTGCCATTGGCGTCCCTGGCAGTAACTACGGGTGTTGTACCCAGGTTGGCGTTTACAAAGGCGGTATCAGGTGGCTGTGTGGTAAATGCCAGCTCTGTGGCTTCAACAATTACCTGGCCGCTGCTGCTGCCTGAGCTCACCGCAGCCCCACCCGCCAACTGGCTGCTGCCCGCACTGGCCAGGGTAATAGCAGCAGGGTCAATGGCAAACTCAAAATGCAGGTTATCAATGGTGGCTGGCAGGCTGCCCTGCAGGCCAGGCTGTAGCCTGATGTTTAGCTGCCAGGTCTTGGCCTGGTCATCAGCTACGTAGCCCATGTCATTTACACCGGTGCTTAGGCTGGCAAAGGTAATGAGCGAGTCAGTGACGGTGCCGGCTACTGCTGTGTTTGCCCCGTCAGTTAAAACGGCTTCAGCAATGGCCTGGGTCCAGTCAGTAATTTCATTGCCTGCCGCTGCCGAAATCACCATATCAGTTACCAGTGTAGGCAGGGCATCGTCTGTGGTTACGCCAGTATCATCATCAGTAAGCGTAAAATCAAATACCTGTAAGGTAGCCCCTGTTTGCAGGGAAGAAATGGTGTCAGGCTCTGCATCAGGCCCGGCACTGAGCGTGGTATTATCACCCAGGGCCACCGTAATGGCATTGCTCACCGCATCGGTGGTAGCGCTTACCGTATCAGTAACCGTCAGGGTGCCATCGCCCGCTTCGGTATAGGCAAATGAGCTGGCAAAGGTTACCACACCGGCTATTGCAGCATCAGGGGTGTTGGCCATACCAAGGCCACCCGCATTGGTAACGGTTACATCTTCATTATAATCTAAATCAATATTGTTGTTGGCATCAAGTGCCGCCACAACTGGCGTGGTGCTAAACGTATCTGCCACACCAATAGTGGTGGGCAATGGCTCTGTGGTAAAAGCCAGGGCAGTGGCACTTACATCTACTGCATTGTTGGTGCTGCCAGAGGTAGTACTGCTGCCTGCCACAAAATTACTGCTTAGCCCCCCGCTGTTGTCTATGGTAAAGCCGGTATTAGCCACAGCAAAAACCAGGTTTTGGCCGTCAATGGTACCGGGCAGGCTGCCCTGTAGGCTGTCACGCAGCCAGGCACTTAAATAATATATTACAGAGCCGTTATCATCAACATTACCCAGTGCGTTGGTGCTGGTACTAATGTTGCTTACTGTAATGGTATTGCTGCCTATGGCAATATTGGCTGTTTGGGTATTGCCCCGGTCATCGGCCAGTACAGCACCTGCAAGGGCCTCCTGCCAGTTGGTCACATCATTGCCGCTGCCCTGTGTAAAAGTTAGTGTATTGAACTTAGTAGGCGCATTGTCAGTGGCGGGGTTGCCATCGTCGTCAGTTACAGTAAATACAAACAGCGTATCGCCAGGCGTGGTATTATTCAATGAGGTAACCGTGGGCAGGGCACCGCCACCGCTTACTGTAGTGGCACTGTCAACCTCAGTGGTGGCCGTTGCAAACGGGGCCACCCCGGTAGTGCCCTCATCTTTGTAATTAATGTCAGTACCGGTGTTGTTAAATGAAAATACTTCAAACTCATAAACCACACCTGATTGCAACCCGGTAAATGCTACCTCTGTGGTGTCACTCAGCACGCGCACTTCAGCATTGCCGTCGCTAAAATCAGTATCATTCACGGCCAGGTCTGTGCCATCTGCTGGTGCCTCAAACGTGCCGGAGGTATCGCGAGCTATCACCAGGTACCCTGTAGCTGGTGTGGTGGGCTCCGTCCAGCTAACCGTCAGGCTGGTGCTGCTGCTGTCAGTCACGGTAAAATTACCGGGGTGCTCTGCCGGTTCAGCAAGAATTATACTGTAGCTCACGCCGGTAAAAGAGCCATCAGCCGCACCGGCAAGTGCATTGCCTGCATCATCAGTAATGCCATCGTCATCTACCAGCCGCAATGTTAACGTACCAGGGGGTGTAAACCCGGTTACATCTACTGTGTAAGTAGAGTCATCACTGGAGGTAAGGTTCACAATGCTGGCACTATTGGTCACGGCAGTATCGCCCTGCAACTCAAAATCGGCCAGGGCCAGGCCATTCACATCTTCATTAAAGTCAAGCAAATAGGTAACAGTAGTGCCGTCGTTGGGGTTGGCACTGCCGGCAGTGAGGGCAGCTACAATAGGCGCCTGGGTATCTTTGGTTAGCCCACTGGTTACCTCATTACCTGCATTGCCCGCAGTATCAGTTAAGGTAAGGCGGGCTGTCAGGTTGCCATCAGCAAGGCTGCTCAGGTCAAGTACTATGGTATCTGCCGCAGCAGCCAGTATATTGGTACTGCTTACCGAATCGCTTTCAGAATCTACTACATGTAAGGCATAGGTGGCACCTGCTTCCCCCCCGCTAATCACCAGGCCAATGGTAGCCTGGTTAGCTATATTCACCACGGCAGTATCAAAGGCAACGGCATAACCTGTTGGGGCGGCAGCATCTTTTGCAACTGTTGCCGTATCTATCTGTAGGCTATCAATATTGCCACAACTATCAAGTACAGCAACAGTTAGTATAAGCAGCGTATCTGAAAAGCCGGTAAGGTCTATAGGCTCAGACTGCAACCCTTCAGAGTCAATGTCGGTACTGTCGTTACTAACGGTGTTGCCCTGGCCATCTGTTATGCTGTAGGCATAATAAGCATTAACTTCAAAACCGGGCCAGGTAATGGTAAAGGTAACGCTATCGGCATTGCTGCTATTTACTTCAGGTTGGTCAAACGCAACACTATACCCTGCGGGTGCAATGGCGTCACTACCCATCACATGTTTGGCAATAACCTCAGCATTACCGGCCACTGCCTGCCCTATATTGAGCAGTGCCAGTAGCAGCCCCAGGGCCACTTTTCGTATAGTTTTGTTTAGGTAGAAGTGCTCCATATTTGGCAGTGTCAAGGGTAAATAGTGTTGCTGCTTGTTGCTTGCTATAACCTATTATCAATATTTTAATTACTGTACCGCTCCGTTGGCATCGGTTTTAATCAGGGTCAATAAGGTGTTTTCACCTTCAATAGCTACATGACCATAAATGGCAAAGCCACCATCTGCAGTTTGCAGGGCCGCGGCACCAATATCTTCTCCATCGCCCCCAAAGGTCACGGGCCAGTTGCCCCCCAGAGAGTTACCAAGGGCGTCAATACGGTCAACATAAATATTTGAGCCAGCAGCGCCAAGGCCAGTAACCGCACCTACTACCAAATACCCCCCACTAACAGGTACCAGCCGCCTGGGCAGTATGCGTTCATTGGCAGTTTTAGGTTTTAACACCCCACCTCCCTGAATCAAAGTATTACCTACACGTAATACATTAATCACCAGCTGCCGGCCCGTAGCAATATCATTACCAAGTAAAGTCAACTGCACACCATCATACACAAGGTCGGCCGCAAGCTGGCCGTTGGTGTTCAGATCAACCCCTTCTGTCTGCCCTCCTAAAGACACATCCAAAAACTTATCCTGAATAATTTCTTCTCCAATGCGTTGGCCTTCTTCATTGACTAAAAACACCGCCATTCTGGGTATACCCTCCTGGACTGTATTGGCCAGCACGGCAAACTCAGAGCTTTCATCATTGATTGCAACTACGTTGGTGGCCACTTCATTGGTGCCGTCAAAGCCTATGCTTGCAGTAATAAAATCTGAAGGTTCTCCGCTGCCGTCAATCTTAAACAACACAATATCCTGATCGCCACTTAAGGTTTGCCCCGTGCCTGCAATTAAAAACCGGCCTTTGCCAGTACGGGCAATACCGGCAGTACGTATATTAATCATACCAGCCGGGGCATTCAACTCAGGGCTTCCCGTTTCATTGCCATTACTGGCCGTCTGGAACAGTTTGGCTTGAGAATCTCCTCCCCCTACTACTGATGATTCCTGCCCCAGCAATAAAAAGCCCTCGTTTTTGCGTAAAAAGGTATTGGCAGTACTGTTGAAGTTGGCCTCACCAAATACCCATTGCTGGTCACCTTCAAGCCGCAGCTCATCGCCGTTTTCATCAGTAAAAATCAGGTAAAACTGGTTGTAGCGGTCGTTAGTAACCTCATTAAACGAGTTGCTGGTGCTTAGCAATACAAAGCCGCCGTCGGCTGTGGGCAGCATATCAGCGGCCACCTGCTGGTCAAAGCTGCCGTATACCTTTCTAAAAGCCAGGCTGGGGTCTGGCGTTACCGAATCATCAAAGCGGTCGCAGCCTGTAGCCAGGGCTAACAGGCACAGCACTGCCAGTATTGCTTTGAAAGGTTTCACAAGTTTCATACTCATCATCTGGTTTTGTTTTTGCGCTTGCTGCTCTTTTTACCCTTTGCAGGGGGCGTGCTACCCAGGAATTTGGTACGGTAAAACGATTTGGTAAAGCCAAACATCACCATGAAGCTGTTCAGGGCCAGGTCGTCATCAACATACAGCAGGTTATCGCGCAGGTCGGGGTTGTTGTTGTCAAAGCGCGCCTCAGTATTCACAAAATTGGTCAGCCCCCTGTTGTACCTGAAATCAACAAACAAATAATTAATGCGCCCTACCCGGTATTTAAAACCCGCCCCAATGGTGGCTGCAAAGTTAAGGCGCTCACGCTGGGAGGGGTGGGTGCCCTCAGCAAATAAGTCTACAGGGGGGCTGCTTGAACTGGGCGCAGAAAAGTCGTTCACTACAGAGCGGCTCACATCACTCAACTCTGCATTAAACATATAACTTGTGGTAAAGCCCAGGTAGCCAAAGGGCTGCAGGGCCTGTAGTATTGGGGCATTTATAGGCTTTTCGTAGGTATATTTTACGTATACAGGCAGCTCAATATTGGTTTGCGTTTCACGAAAGGCAATCTGGTTAAAGTTTCGGTTTCTTTCGGGTGAAAATATTACGGTGTTTAGCAAGGCAGTATAATCATACGCATTAATGGCTACATGGGCTTCCATGCCCACCTCCCAGGAGCGGAAAAACCGGTAGTCAACCGCAGCCCCCAGTGTAACGCCCCCAAAGCTGGTGTAGTTTTCTTCAGTAAGCCCAACATTGCCCAGGCTGTAATTTTCTAACACACGGGCGTTGCTGCTTACAAAACCCGTTTTAATGCTTACAGAATAAAAAGGCTTTGAACTGTACTTCTGGTACAGGTAAACAAACTCGGCGGGGTCGTCATCAGTAGGTTTTAGCTCAGGGTCAAGCTTTAACAGGTTTACCATAGTGCGGCCAGCATTGCGCTGGTCATCAAGGTAAATGTAAACCTTGGTAAGCAGCTTGTAGGCCTGAATTCGTTCTTCTTTAATGGCAAACTCATTCTTATCATCCAGGCAGGTGGTTAGGGTGGCAGGTATTTCTACCAGCAGGCCTGCTTCAAACTGGTTGCGTGCTTTGGCCAGGCATTCAGAAGTTTGCCCATACCCTTGCACTGCTAACAACAACAGGGGTATTAACAAGGGTGGCAACGCAAGGTTTCTCAATAAAGCATTCATACTACACAAGTTGTGCTCACATCTATTTACACTAACATAATTACTGGCCATCGTCACAGGTGCTTTCATAAGGCACCCCTGCGCCTACGTACTGCTCCCACTCGGTATCAGTCAGCTCGCGGCCCAGCAGTTCACAAAACTGGTCGGCATAAGTTTGCAGGTTCATGGGCCATACACGCACTACCTCATCGGTAGCACCCGTTACCAGCGACTGCCCGTCTGGGCTAAAGGCTACGCCCCATACCCAGTTGTCGTGGTCGTCTAGTATAATCGGCAAATCATTCAGCCTGTCCATTACATATACGCGCACTTTGCGGTCAAAGCTGCTTACCGCCATTAACTTACTGTCATTACTAAAGGCAATACCACTTATACGCGCGTTATACCCTGTTTTAATGCCAATCAGGCGCCGTAGCAGCAGGTCGTAAATATACAGTGTGGGCTGGGCGGCATCTTCACCATAGGCCAGTATGCGCCCGTTGGGGCTATAGGCAATAGAACGCACAGGGTGCACAGCCCGCTCAGGAAATGGTTTGGGTTCAAAGTTATTGGCAATGTCCCACAGCAGAATATTGCCAAACTTATCACCACCAGCCAGCGTTTGCCCATCGGGGCTTACTGCCAACACATACACAGGCTGCTCTGGGGTAGCCACGGTAGTAAACGTATTCAGGTCACAAAATTCAATGGCGTTGCTGGTACCAGTGGTTACAAACCCGCTGTTATCTGGCAGGTACTCAATATCAAGAATTTCTGCATTGGCACTAACCAGCGAGTCATAGCCTGAACCACCCAGGTTGTAAACAAACACGTAATTACTTTGAAAGCCCGTAACCAGCGTCTGGTCGTTGGGTGAGATGGCCATGGCCTGGCCTATATTGTTGATAGAAGCCAGGGTGGTGGGCTGGCGGTTGGGGTCTGCAATATTCCACTGAAACACATTGCCATCGCCCCCGGCCGTATACAAATACTGCCCTGCGTTTGAAAAGGTCATGGTCTTTACCGTGCCCTCATGGCCTTTAAAGTGGTTCAGCGTATCGCCCTTCAGGTCTTTCAGGGCATAATACAACCCTGCATACATGTCAGGGTCAAAATTATCAATGCCATAGTCTTCATTAAACTTATAAGCCTGCAAGGCAATGAGGCCTTTGCGCTGGGGGTCATCTATTTGTAATGACTTGACTGACATTGATTTGGCAATAGACTGAAAGCGGAGCCGCTCAGCAGCCTGCCGCTGCTCTTCGGCAATTTGTGCCTGCACAATGGCATCAGTTTTGGCACTGTCAGCTTCTAAGCGCAGCTGTTCTGCTTCTATCCTTCTCTGGTTGGCCGAGTCACGCGCCTGCTTGGCGTCGCGCTCTGAGGCCAGGGCGCGTGCTTCAGATACCTGCGCCCTGAGGCGGGCGCTATCGGCCTGTACGCGGCGCACCTCGGCAGAGTCTCTGGCCAGCTTGGCAATGGCTTCCTGCTCAAGGGCGCGCTGCTCCGAGGCTTCCGCGGCCACGCGCCGCACCTCGGCAGTATCGGCAGCGGCTTCAGCCATGGTACGCTGCTTGTTGGCTTCTGCCGACTGTACCTGGCCAAACACCGCCAGGAATATGGCCAGCAGCCCTATCAGGCCGGCTATTATGGCAAAGTTACGCGTGCGCCGCAGGTTACGGCGCTGTAGCATTTCTTTGTTGCGCTGCTCAGTTACATATGCCTTTTCGCTGGTTTCTAAAAATACCATGGTGCGCTCAAAGGCGGGGTGGTATCGCGTGCCCCAAACCAGGGTGGGGCGTTGTTCTTCACGCCAGTTAATGGCCAGCTGCAGGTCAGGCATGCGCCACAGGGCAGCCTTACCCAGCTGGTAAGCGTGGGCATCTTCAGCCAGGCGCAGGTAAATGTTGGCAGAGGTGGCCTCTTCTTCCACCCACACCTTCAGCCGCGTCCAGTTGCGCATCAGGCTTTCGTGCGAGATGTCAATAATCGTTTCAGAATGCAGGGCCACACCGTGGGGAGGCATCAGCAGCGAGCGGCCCGGCTCACGAAAGCGGTCTACCACGCGCACCACCTCTTCTTCACTGGTGCCGGCAATGGCCGCTATAGTTTTGAGCTGGGTAGGCCGGCGGATGCCAGAGTTGTCTGTACCCGCCTCAGTAAGCGCCTTGAAGGTAATCTCGCAAATTTTGCGCAGGCGGCGCGACAGCTCGTCGTAAGCCTCATTGGCATGTTGCGACAGGGCCTCTGCCATACGCCCTATGGCCTGGTAATGGCGCAGATCCATGGGCTCCTCTTCTTTCTGGTTGTCAGCCCAGAAGGCCCAGGTACGCATCAGGGCATGCTGCAATATAGGCAGCTGGTCGGGGTTATCGCCCACGTCGTTCAGCAGTTGCTGCACCAGGCGGGGGGCAATTTTGCCACCGCCAACGGCTACCGGCCCCTCAATGGCATAGCGCTTCTGGGCGCGTGTCATTTGCGGTATCAGGTAGTGGCTGTCGTTTATTTTCTGGGTCAGTTCAGGAAACTGCGCACAATCACCAATAAAATCACTACGCATGGTCAGGGCCACGTAAATGGGCACGTCAGTCTGGTTCATGCCCTCAAGCAGCAGGTTTACAAAAGCCAGCGACTCATTGGTTTCAGAGCTGCGTGTTTCAGTGCGGTTGTACCTGAACAGTTCTTCAAACTGGTCAACCAGAATCAACACATTTTCGCGGGGCAGCTTGTTCATCTGGCGCACAGCGTCAATTAAACCCAGCGAGCTGCTACGCAGCATTGATGAAGTAATGGCCCGGCGTATTTGCCGGTCTTCTTCGCCCATGGTGTTGTAGGCCACATCCTTGCTCAACAGTGCTTCTGCCAGGTTGTCAATAGGCTCTACCCCGGGGCGGGCCACCACAATACGCCAGTCGCTGCCGGCATCTGTCATAAAGCCCCCATGCAAAATGGGTATCAACCCACAATACATTAATGATGATTTACCACTGCCCGAGGTACCCAGTACAGCCACAAAGCGGTTGTGGCCAAGCTTTGTCAGTACCTCATCACTTTGCCCTTCACGGCCAAAAAAGAGGTGGCTCTCTTCAATACTGAAAGGCCGCAACCCCGGGAAGGGGTTCATCAATTGGTAAAAAGCCTTAAGGTCTTTTTCTTTCAGTTCCTGTAATTCCCGCTCAGTCATGATTTGCCGTTCATTTGGTCAATAAAGGGTTTTAGGGCGTCTAGTGTAGGGGGCTGGCCCTTACCCAGCAACAGGGTGTTGCTGTTTAACATAGGGGCCTGCTCTGTAGTACTGCCATGGCCATAATAAACCGCCTTGGCACGCATGGGCTTGCGCCGCCCAAAGCCGGGTGCTTTCAGAATGTCTTGCAGCTTGGTGCGCATCCATTCATTTTTGGCCTTGCCAAAGTATATAATAGAGCCGTCGCAGCGGCGTAGCTTCTCTTCATGCCCCCGCCGCAACGTAATCAGGTCGCCCTCAAACTCTGAGTCATACACCTGGTAGCCCTGCTTCTGCAACAGGTCAATCAAAGTACGGCTGTCTGTTAAATCCTGCTTATCAGTAATTAAATACACAACGGGTGCCTCACCAGCCTCAGGGCCCTGGTCGTCTTCATTCTCTGTGCTGGCTTTTTGATTAATGGCCGTATGTATTAGCGTTTTAAACTCTTGTATGGGCAGGCGTACTATTTCAGCATTTTCGTCCAGTTCTACTTCACTGCGCAGGTTTTCAACAAACACCTTTTGCCGCTCGCTAATATTCTCCTGGTCGGGCTTTACGTAAATTAACCTTCTAAAATGATGCTGGGTAGCTTGTTGGCTGTACTGAGCGGCAATTTCATTTTGCCAGTCAATTAACGACCGGCCCGAGTCGGCCATCATGGCCCCATAATCATCGCAACTGTTTATTGATAACATAAACGTAAGGCTGGTCAACCCTGAGATTAATCAGGGCACCAAATCAGGCATTAGCTTTGGCCTGTTATTCAGAAGCAGGCCCGGCAAGCATGTGGGCTTTCAGGCCGAGCTAAACTACGTTCAAAAAGGCTGGGTTGAAAACAGCCCTACCTCTGGCACAGCCATTACAACAGACCTGACCTATATTGAACTGCCCATACTCACGCATTTAGCCATTGGCAGGGGCAAAACTAAGGTGGTGCTTGAAGGTGGCCCCTACGTGGGTTATCTGTTGTCGCACCAGGCCGATGCGCTGGCAGCACTAGAAGGCACCTATGTGCTGGATGACAGCAATGCGGTCAACACAGCCTTTGGCATGACAGTAGGTGGGGGCATAACCAGAAAAATAGGCGATAATGAGCTGCACCTGGGCGGGCGCTTTAATATTGCGCTCAGCAATGTGTTTGATCAGGTGAGCAGTGACATACCTGACTACACCCAAAGCCAAACCATTGAAATTAACCTGGCTTTCCTTTTTAAGGTATCTAAAACAACTGCTGTGGCCGCCCCTAAGGTGCCTAAAAAAAAGCAGGGTACAGAAGAGGGCAATTAAATTGATCCGGGCAGCAGGCACAGCAACAATCAGTAATGTAGTAGGTACAAGCAAAAAAAGCACAATCAGTTATGATTGTGCTCCTTTACTATAATAGTACGTTAAAAGTGGCTTATGCCTCGGCGGTAACTTCTTGCTCTGCTGGTAATACAGATACGTAAGAACGGCCCTGAGCTTTCTTCCTGAAAGTTACAACACCCTCAGTCAAAGCAAACAGGGTATGGTCTTTACCCATACCTACGTTTTCACCTGGGTGGTGCTTGGTACCGCGCTGGCGTACCAAAATGTTACCAGGTATTACGTGTTGGCCACCGAATTTTTTAATGCCCAGTCGTTTACTTTCCGACTCTCTACCATTTCGTGAACTACCGGCTCCTTTCTTGTGTGCCATAATATTTAGTTTTTAGAAATACCTTCAATCAAAACTTTGGTGAACTGCTGGCGGTGACCATTCTTCTTCTTATACCCTTTTCTTCTCTTCTTCTTGAATACAATCACCTTGTCACCTTTTACGTGTTCAAGAATTTTGCCGGTTACCTTAGCACCAGAAATTGTAGGTGTACCAACGTCAATGCTGCCTTCGTCGTCAAGTAACAATACCTGATCAAACTCTACTGCATCGCCTTCGCCACCCTCTAAGCTGGGAGCATAAACATACTTGTCTTGCTCTACCTTAAACTGCTTACCGGCTATATCTACTATTGCGTACATAGATGTATGAATTCCTAATTCAGTTTTTCAAAACGGACTGCAAAATTAATCGGTTTTGGCCGAATTACAAGAGGTAGGTTTGAAAATAGCCTGATTTAATAAATTATTAAATTTTTTTTAAGTGCCCTGGCGTTTGCTCAGGGCACTTCAGGCATCAAGTAGTTCTTTCTGGTTAATGTAATAAATTGTTCTTTATCAATTACTTATCACCTCATTTTTGGGCCCATTTCAATTTGGCTTATTTAAAGGTTCTACCCCCCTTTTTCCTTTGATTTTTATGCATGATTTTATCATATTTGTAAGAGCATAGCTAACGCGTCCACGTCGGAATTTACCCATTTATCACGTAAGTTTTTCATGCCTTAAAAGGGGTTATAAACTTCTTTGGGTCAATCTATTTGTGCTTTTTTATTAAGCTGACGCCTAACTATTACTCAATACTAAGTCAAAGTCAATAACAAACAGGTACCCCGCATGCCATGAGTGATACCCTAGATTTACTTGATGAACCCATCCTGAAAGAGAATAAAGACCGTTTTGTCCTATTCCCTATCCAGCACACCGATATTTGGGAGTTTTATAAGAAGGCCGAGGCCAGCTTCTGGACTGCCGAAGAAATTGATTTAAGTCACGATTTAAAAGATTGGGCTGAACTGAATGATGGCGAGCGCCACTTCATTTCGCACGTACTGGCATTTTTTGCAGCCAGTGACGGCATCGTAAACGAAAACCTTGCAGAAAACTTCGTGCACGAAGTACAGTACACAGAGGCCAAATTCTTTTACGGGTTTCAGATTACCATTGAAAACATTCACTCTGAAACCTACTCGTTACTGATAGATACACTTATTAAAGATACCAAAGAGAAAGACCACCTCTTTAATGCCATCGAAACGCTTGACTGTGTCAAGAAAAAAGCTGATTGGGCCCTGAGGTGGATCAACGACGGCAACTTTGCTGAAAGGTTAATTGCCTTTGCCGCTGTTGAAGGTATTTTCTTTTCTGGTAGCTGCTGTTCAATATTCTGGCTCAAAAAAAGAGGCTTAATGCCCGGCCTGAGCTTTTCTAACGAGCTCATCTCGCGTGATGAAGGCCTGCATTGTGATTTTGCCTGCCACCTGTACAACCACCACCTTCGCAATAAACTGCCGCAAAGCACCGTTGTGAAAATCATAGAAGATGCTGTAAACATTGAAAAAGAGTTTGTAACCGATGCACTGCCTGTGAACCTGATTGGGATGAACTCTGAGCTAATGTGCCAGTACATTGAGTTTGTGGCCGACCGCCTGCTTGTTGAGCTGGGCTGCCCTAAACTCTACAACTCAGCCAACCCGTTTGATTTTATGGAAATGATTTCGCTGCAGGGCAAAACCAACTTCTTTGAAAAACGAGTGGCTGAATACCAGAAGGCAGGTGTGATGAACAACAATGCCGAAACAGAAAAACATAAATTCTCATTAGACGAAGATTTCTAGGTCAACTAGTCCAACTACTATACCCCCCTGTATGTTAGTAATTAAAAGAGACGGAAGACGCGAATCAGTAAAGTTTGATAAAATTACTGCCCGCATTGAAAGACTGTGTAAAGGGCTTGACACCAACTATGTGCAGCCTGTTGAGATTGCCAAAAAGGTAATTTCTGGTATTTACGATGGGGTAACCACCATAGAGCTGGATAACCTGGCGGCTGAAATTGCAGCCACCATGACCACCGTACACCCTGACTATGCCGTGCTGGCTGCCCGCATTGCCATATCTAACCTGCATAAAGTAACCAGTCAGTCGTTTTCAAACACCATGAAAAGGCTGTACACCTATGTTGACCCACGCACTGGCCAAAATGCAGCGTTAATCTCTAAAGAAGTATACGGCGTAATAAAAAACAATGCTGCCATGCTTGACGCAGCCATTAATTACGAGCGTGACTTCAATTATGATTTCTTTGGTTTCAAAACCCTTGAACGCTCTTACCTCATTAAACTAGACGGTAAGGTTGTTGAACGCCCCCAGCATATGATTATGCGCGTGGCCGTTGGCATACATGGTGATGACATTGAGGGGGCCATTGAAACCTACAACCTCATGTCTGAAAAGTGGTTTACCCACGCCACCCCTACCTTATTCAATGCAGGCACACCCAAGCCCCAGCTTTCATCATGCTTTTTGCTGCATATGAAAGAAGACAGCATTGATGGCATTTATGACACCTTAAAGCAATGTGCCAAAATATCGCAGTCGGCAGGGGGTATTGGCCTCAACATACACAACGTAAGGGCTAAGGGCTCATACATTAAAGGCACCAATGGCACATCAAACGGTATTGTGCCCATGCTGCGTAACTTTGATATGACCGCCCGTTACGTTGACCAGGGTGGCGGCAAGCGCAAAGGCAGCTTTGCCATTTACCTTGAGCCCTGGCATAATGATGTTTTCGACTTCCTGAACCTGAAGAAAAACCACGGCAAAGAAGAGATGCGCGCGCGTGACCTGTTCTATGCCATGTGGATTTCAGACCTGTTTATGAAGCGCGTTGAAAATAACGACGATTGGTCACTATTCTGCCCCAATGAAGCCCCAGGCCTCTCTGATGCTTATGGCGAAGAGTTTGAGCGCCTGTATGAAAAATACGAGCGTGAGGGCAAAGCACGCCGCACCATCAAGGCGCAAGACCTTTGGTTTGAGGTACTTGAGTCGCAAATTGAAACGGGCACCCCGTACATGCTTTATAAAGATGCTGCCAATAAAAAATCAAATCAGAAAAACCTGGGCACCATCAAATCAAGCAACCTGTGTACTGAAATTATGGAGTACACCTCGCCAGACGAGGTAGCCGTATGTAACCTGGCTTCAATTGCACTGCCCAAATTTGTTAAAGACGGTCAGTTTGACCACCAGCAACTGTTTGAGGTGACCAGGGTAATTACCCGCAACCTGAACAAGGTAATAGATGTAAACTACTACCCGGTTAAAGAGGCCGAATACTCAAACAAGCGCCACCGCCCAATAGGTATTGGTGTGCAGGGGCTGGCAGATGCATTTATCATGCTTAAAATGCCGTTCGACTCTGCCGAGGCCAAAGAACTGAATAAGCAAATATTTGAAACCATTTACTTTGCTTCAATGACAGCCTCTAAAGAGCTGGCGCAAACTGATGGTGCTTATGAAACATTCAAAGGCTCGCCTGCCTCTAAGGGCATCTTCCAGTTTGATATGTGGGGCGTTACGCCCACCTCTGGCCGCTGGGATTGGAACAGCCTGAAGCGTGAGGTTAAAAAGCATGGCCTGCGCAACTCATTGCTGGTAGCGCCTATGCCTACAGCTTCTACCTCGCAAATACTGGGTAACAATGAGTGCTTTGAGCCTTATACCTCAAACATTTACCTGCGCCGTGTGCTTAGTGGTGAGTTTATTGTAGTTAACAAGCACTTGCTGAAAGACCTGATTGACCTGGGCCTGTGGAACGACCACATGAAAAACCAGTTAATTGCAGCCAACGGTTCTGTGCAAAACATTCCTGGCATACCCCAGCGCGTTAAAGACCTGTACAAAACCGTATGGGAAATTTCTCAGAAGGTAATTATTGATATGGCTGCCGACAGAGGCGCGTACATTTGCCAAAGCCAAAGCATGAATGTGCACATTCAAGAGCCCAACTTTGGTAAGTTAACCTCTATGCACTTTTATGCATGGAAGCGCGGCCTCAAAACAGGCATGTACTACCTGCGCACCAAAGCTGCTGCCGATGCCATTAAATTTACTGTGGCCAAAGAAACCAAGCTTGAGCCTAAGGCTGAACCACAACCCGTGGGTGCGGGTGCGGTAAATGCCCAGGTCCTGGCAGAAGAGCGTACCCAAAAGCAGTCAGATATGAGCTGCTCGCTTGATAACCCCGATGAATGCATTGCCTGTGGCAGCTAATGCCCAGGTAGCTCTAATAACAATAACAATAGCAATAAAACAAAAAAGCCTTTCCCGAACGGGAAGGGCTTTTTACATACAAATAGTTATATAAGTTTTGAGCGATTACATTTTTTGAAACCTAATGGTTTGGCTTTGGTTATTGTCAACATCTTTAACCATAATCATATAATACCCGTCAGCCAGGCCCCGCAGGTTCATCTTATACACGCCAACACCGGCGCGCAATACTGATACACTTACCTTATTGCCTATAATGCTAAACACCTCAAAGCGTGCATTTTTAACCGTAGTGGCCCTCAAGTCTACATTAATATACTCAATGGCGGGGTTGGGGTAGCACTCAATGCCTTTAATTGAGCCATCAACAGTGGCCCAGGGCAGGGTATTGGGGGGGGGTAGGGTGGCCGCCTGTGCAGGTGGCACCAGGGCCACACTAAACAACACCACCACTATTAATAATTGTATAATTTTTTTCATGTCTTTCAATCTGAATAATACCTGTTAACTACTAAGCAAAAACCGTACTAAACTGTATGGTTACTCATAAAATAAACCAACAGTTTGTATTTACAGCCTGGTTTGGCCGCACATGGGGCACTTGGTGGCCGCTATTACACAACCTTGCATTATCTTTGAGCAACAATAGCCACCTGCGTTTGCGTGGCCTTACCTGTTTGTAGCTTTAACTACCAACCCGGCCAATTGGTTGCCTACGCACAGCAATGTGTTGGTAAGCCCTGAATAAACCGGGTAAGGTATTGAGGCAAACGCCAACAGTTTTACATAAACAATCATTATGCCAGTATTACCCCCCGGCCCTGAACAACCTTATGACCTGGGCTTTAAAGAAGATATACTTGCCAAAATCACTGAATACACCCAGGCCTACGGGCCTATATTTAAGGTATACTCACCCACCCGCAAAAAATATACTTATGTAGCCAACCAGCCTGAGTTTGTGCAGCACGTGTTGGTTAATAAAAACCGCAATTACACCAAAGGGGTGGGTATAGAACGGGTAAAACTACTATTGGGCCATGGCATTATGGTAAGCGAGGGCGATTACTGGAAGCGCCAGCGCCGCATGATTCAGCCCCTGTTTCACAAACAGGTTATAGCCCAGCTGGCTACTGAAATGCGCCATGAAAACCACCGTTTAATGCAGCAATGGGCACTGGCAGCCAAAAACGGGCAGCCCATCAACATGACACAGGCCATGAGTGAAACCACCCTTGAAGTAGTACT
>CAZXTW010000007.1:0-28592 GCA_964643525.1 uncultured Roseivirgaceae bacterium | reverse complement strand
ACAGAACAAACCAGTTGTTTAATTGTGGGCGGCGGCGTGGCTGGCCTCAGTGCAGCAGCCCACTACCAGGGAGGTGATTTTTTGTTGTGCGAAGCCTCTGACAGGCTGGGTGGCTCCTCATCTGCCATGAACCACAACGGCACCCTGTTTAGCCAGGGCGCCCATTATGAACTGGCCTACCCTGATAATTACGGGGCTGAAGGGCTGGACTACCTGAAGCAGCTTGGGGTAATTGCACAAAGCCCATTCAGCAACCAATACCAGTTTACTGACAGGCAGTATATTGTGCCGCTGCTGCGTGAGCGGCGCTGCAAAGCCTATGGGCAGTTTAGGGATGATGTACTGCCAGAAGGCCCGGAGAAAGAACAGTTTGTTGACTTGCTTGCCCCCTATGAGCGGCATATGCCCATGCCCACCCGGCTAATTGCAGAGAAGTACCGGGCATTGAACCAGCTTACATTTAGTGAGTACCTGCAACAGCAGCACAGCTTTACAGATGAGTTTATGCGGGGTGTTGATTACCATATGCTAGACGATTGGGGGGGCACAGCCAGCCAGGTATCTGCCCTGGCAGGTATTCATTATTTTAAGTGCCGGCCCTATTATACTGAGGTGGTAGAACTATTTTCACCCCCAAAGGGCAATGCTTATTTTATTGAAAAGATGGCAGCAAAGCTGCCAGAGGGCCAACTGTTGACCAACCACCTGGTGCGGCGCATTACCAAACAAGGCACCAACTTTGTGGCTGAGGTAGTTGATGTGCAGCGTAAAGAAGTAAAAACTGTGAAAGCCCGGCATGTGGTTTATGCCGGCCAGAAGCATGCACTCAAGTATGTAATGCCAGAAGCTTACCCCCTGTTTGCCAATAATGTGTATGCCCCCTGGGTAGTGATGAACGTAGTGGTGAAGGATGAAGTGCGCCGAGGGAAAGCCCAATGGTCATATTGGCAAAACGAGTTTTTAGATACCAACCGGCATTTGCTTGGGTTTATTGATAGCTCAGCACAAAGCGGCCCTGACCATTATAAGGTACTGACGGTGTATTTTTGCCTGCCCCCAGAGTTACGGAATGATTTGGTGGCCATAGAAACCAACCCCCACCCTGTGGTAGAGACCTCATTAAAGATGTTAAAAGGCTACCTGGGCAAAGATATGCCCAGGCAGGTGCAGCAGGTATATATTCATGTAATGGGGCATGCCATGCCCATACCTGTGCCAGGCCATTTATTTTATGACAGAAACGAGGCAATGCCTGTAAAGGGGCTTGCATTTGCCGGGGTAGATAATGGCAGGCTGCCTATATTTTTTGAGGCCCTTGATTCTGGCATTATGGCAGCCCGCGCATTACAGGCATCAGTCTAAAACATTTGTTTTAAGCTGCCTTTTAGGCTATTCTGGGGATGTTAATCTGGCCCAGGGCGCAATCAAGCTCCTTACGCTCCCACTCGCCCAGGTTAGCCGCAGCATCGTAGGTACTTTGCAGAAAGTCAAGCAGGGTTTGCGCGGGGTTTTCAGCCTGCCTCACGGCGTCGTAAGGCAATAAGAACTCGCCCAGGTCTTGATGCCAATACGCTTCAGCAGGCATGGCTGGCGCCTCAGCAAAGCCGGCTGGCGTGGGGTAAGCATATGAATAGAATGCAGGGTAGTTTACCGGACCACCGCCAGGCCAGAAGCCTGCCGAGCTGACCTCGTGCGAGTAGGCCTCTCTGGTAATATGATCGGGCAGGGCGGGTATGCCGCCAGGGTGCCTGGGTGCGGTGCGGCCAGAAAACCTGGTAACGGCCAGGTCAAAGCTACCCCAAAAGAGGTGCACAGGGCTGGCCTTGCCCAGATAGCCCGTGCGGAAGTGTTTAAACACCCCGTCAATGGCCACCAGCGCCTGCCAAAAATCATGCGCTGCTTCCGGGTTATAATCGCCAGGGGTGGTTTGCTGTGCAAAAGGCACCGGATTGGGCACTTCATTGGGCAGGCCGTGCATGTGGCCAGTGGGGGCACCTACCTGGGTTAAGGCATCTGTAAAACGCCCATAGAATTCAGCCACAGACATGGGCTGCAAAGCAATGGTGGCTCTGCCCCCATCGGTACAGTTAATTACCAACTGGTGGTCAATAAAGTCAAAGCTGATTTCAAAACTGTGCTCATTGCCGGGAATGAGCGATGAGGTTAACCCACTAGCAGTTACATAAAATGTAGCATGCCATGAATGATTAAGCCAGGGCGTTTGGGCAAGTCTGAACTTACCAGCAATTTGGCTCCACATGTGCAAAGAGGCACCTGTGCTTTGCCAACGTTCAAAGGGGATGTCAGGCCAATGTTTCATAGCCATAAGTTAATAATAAGTGTTGAAACCTGTAGTTTATCAGTACAGTAAGTAATTGGCTTTAGATTACTAATGGTTGTAGTGTTCAGGTAAATGCATCTTACTGAAAGCAAAATCTTAAAATAATTAAATTGGTTAGCGATATAATAACAACAAATAACTGCAATAGCCAGCCACTTGTACCCTAAGAAAAATGCTATTACAGCTACCTGCACAGTTGATAAAGGTCAGTTTAACGACCGAAGTAGGGTTTTGGCCGAAAGTAGACAACTCTGGAGCTACTAAGGCCGTAATTTTGTACAGAACCTGAAACGAATATTACTAATCAGCGAAAAGATATGGGTAAGTTATTGAAGAGTACCAAAAACCGCTTTGCATTGCTGCTACTGGGCGTAGTTGTGCCCTGCTTTTTTTATGGCCATGGTCAGGTAAAAGAAATGGAGCTACCGGCCCTGATAGAAAGTGATGTTGAGATGAATACTATTTACGCAGCCCCCACCAACACTGAATACTTCCCTTCAGAATTGCCCTCAGTACCAGAGTTTTAATGAGGTAAGCATGTACTTTTTAAACCTCAGTACATAAATGTTCAATTAAATCTTCAAATGGTAAAGCATTGTGGTAGTTGGCATCAGTAAAGGTGGTCACTAATAGCTTCAGGTATTGCGGCTGTTCGTCTTTACTATGCAGCTCTAACAGAATATTACCATAAATTTGTTTGCGCTTTGATGTAAAATCTTCGTGGCTAAGCTTGGGTTTCAGGTAGTAACGCTCTACTACCTCAAAGTGCTTAGCCCGTTGGTGGATATTTCTGAAATTGTAGTTGATGACATAGCCCAGTGACTTACAACGTTGCATGAAGTTGTCTAACAAAAACTGCATATTGATTTGATCAAGGCCCATTTCGGGGTATATGAGTAAACCTGTAGCATTGGGCAATTGCAGAAATGCCAGTTTATCGTTCTGGCTGGTATTGTCGTAAAGCGCAAAATGCTGGTGGATGCGGTTTAGTATATGGCTGGCAGTGCCACCATTAAGCCACTGATTGTATTGTTCACTAAATTGTGTTGTACGCTTAATTACTTCTGTATGTAAAGGCTGTTTCTGTACCGTTGTGGTGGCTTTGTTACTGCCAGGCTTTTTGAATAAAGAACGGAGAAGTTGATCAACTGATTTCATAGTGTGAACAGTACAATGGTCATGAACAATAATATAATGGTACGGAAACTGGTGCAGGCTGGTTTAGTATGTTGATGTTACAACGGTTTTAGCGGGCACCCTCGTATAGCAGTAGAACAGAAAGTGTTCAATTTAGTTCATTGATTGTAAGGTAAAGCTAAATGTGCTGCCCTGCCCCGGGGTAGAGTTGACCGTAAGCTCGCCATTATTTTTTCTAATAAACTCTTTACATAGCATAAGCCCAATGCCGGTACCTTTTTCATTATTGGTTCCTCGGGTTGAGTAGTGCTCTACAGTGCTGAATATGCGGTGTTGGTCTGCTTGTAAAATGCCTATGCCGGTATCAGTTACGTTTACTTTAAAGGTGCCATTATCTCTTTCTGAGCTAATTGTTATTTTACCGCCGTGGTCAGTAAACTTAATGGCGTTTGATACCAGGTTTCTGAACACCAGCCTTATCATATCGGGGTCAGCAAAGGCCAGGGCCATATCAGGCACATCGTTGGCCAGTAAAATGCCCTTATCACGTGCTATTACCTCGTACAAGCCTAAATTCTCTTCGGCCAGGTCGTGCAGGTTTACCGTATCTGGCACAGGTCTTAAGCCTTCCATTTGTGCCTTTGACCACTTTAGCAGGTTATCAAGCAGGTCAATAGTGCTTTTGGTTTCTATTGAAAGCTTTTTAATGGTTTCTTCCAGCTTTTGCCTATCATCAAAATAATCTGTATTGAGCAGTAAAATCATATTACTCAATGAGCTTAATGGGCTGCGGAGGTCGTGAGAGATGATAGAGAAGAGCTTATTCTTAATTCTGTTCAAGTTTTCAAGCTCAGCATTTTGCTGCCCAATGAATTTATTTCTATCGGCCAGCTGGTCACGCTGTAGCTCAAGTTCATTGGCTTGCTGGTGTATTTCTTCTTTTTGCTGCTCAATAAAATGGTTTTTGCGCAGCAGATCATCGTGCTGTTCATTGATCTCGTCATTTTTGTTTCTGATTTGATCGTACGCATCTGAGATTTGCTGCTTTTGCATTGTCAATACCGTATTGGCTTTGTGCTGCTGCCTGTTTTTAACAAATAGCACTGAGGCCAGTATGACAATAAATACCAGGCCAGACAATAAAAATATACGCATTAATGTATTGCGCTGTATGGTAGCCGTTTTAAGTTCGTTTTCACGATTGAGCAGTTCAATCTGGCTTTCTTTTTGGGTTAGCTCATATTTGGCCTGCATTTCAGCAATTTTTTGCTGCATATCTTTTTGCACGAGCGAGTCATTGAGTGTCATCATACGCCGGTACATGGTAAGTGCCCGCTGTACCTGCCCATCTTTTTCATAAATTTTGCTGGCTACCTTGTAAGCATCAGCTTCAATTTTTTTTGCATTGATTTCTATAGCCAGGTCAAGACTCTTATTGATTTGCTCTAATGCACGAGGCATTTGGTTTAACTCATAATAGGCATTTGCCAGTTGCAGGTAGCTTTCAGCAACAGCATGCTGGTCGTTAATGGCTTCTTCTATTTCAAGTGCCCTGTAATAGTTGGTCAGGGCTTTTTGGTATTGCCCCTGTTTAAAGTAGGTTACACCCAGGTTTGATATGACACGTGCTGTACCCCTTAAGTAGCCTAAACTGGTAAAAATATCGAGCGCACTCTGGTAATGGCTAAAGGCCTGCTGGTGGTTGCCTTTGGCGGTATATATTTCTCCAATATTATTATATGTGGTGGCTATGCCCCTTCTGTCTTGTAACTCAACCTTGATGTCAAGTGATTGTTGGTAGCATTCTAGGGCTTTGTCATAGTTGCCGATTGATTTATAAACTATGCCACAATTGTTTAAGGCTTTAGAAAGCCCCAATTGATCACCTATTTGACGGTAAAGTGCTGCAGATGCTATAAAACTTTCGAGGGCTTTTTCAGTAAGGCCTTGCAGGTTGAAGGTAATGCCAATGCCCTTTAAGCTCAGCGCCTGGCCAGAAGCATAGTTTAATTGTTTAGAGAGGTTTAAACCGTTTTTAAAATGTACCCTGGCCCGTTCAACATCAGCATAAATAACTTCCATACCCAACTGGTAGTATACTAACACATGGGTAGAGTCTGAATAGGTGTTTTCAATAATATGCAGCAAACTATCTACTCTACTGGAAGGCACTTTTCCAGTGGAATAAAAAGGGAGTGCGAGGCATACTACAGTGGCAAATAATATGTGAAGCCACCTTACCACCATAACATACACTCTTGTATCGTGAAGGCGCCGGGCATACAAGATTGATCTAATTAAGTAACAGTAAAGGGTAAGTAAGGTGTTAATAACCTTACGAGCTATAAAAGGTAATTAGAATTTGCCCAAAGGCAAAAAAAAAGGAGTACAAATTATTGTACTCCTCATAGTCTAAAGTGATTAATGCTTTAGTCAATAATACCTAATTCTTTCATTCTAGCCTGAATTTCAGCCTTTTTGTCATCCATCTTTAACTTGTCATAATAAATTTCAAGTGCTGCCAGTACAGACTCGTCAGAGTTATCTTTTTCATAGGCTTTTTCCATATAAGGTAATGCCTTGGCAACATACTCATCGCCACGTTTCTTATAATCGTCAAAGTTTTTCTGGTATTGCTTCATATCCATATTATTCAGCTCGTTGTAAACCTCATTGGCTTTTTGGCTGTATATTACAGAGTAATTGAAGTTGGCAGTCAAGTTATCGGGCTCAATTTCCAGGGTGCGTTCGTAAGCTTTTTCAGCATTCGTAGTGTACGATTCGATCAGCTCTTCATTTGGCGTATCTTTTTTCTTTTCGGCAGAAACAAGCTGGTCAAACAATAAGCCCTGACGCAGGTGTAAGATGGCGTTTTCTGGCTCAGCTTCAATAGCTGTTACCAGCCTTTTCATGGCATCTTCAATTTTATCAGCAAGTATTAAAATGTCAATTTCAAACTTACCAATCATGGTAGAGCTAGGGAAGTCATTCTTACTTTCTTCAATAGTAGCCAGGGCAGCGTCATAATCTTTCTGAATGTCTTTCTGGATAGAAATGATGCTGGCATATACATCTTCACGGGGTTCAATGCCATTTAGCCCTTTGTAGTTGCGTATGGCACCTTCGTAGTCTTCTACTTCGCGGGCACAGGTTGCTGCATACAAAAACCCTGTAGTATCTTGAGGCTTTACGATTGACGACAACTCAAAAGCTTTTTGTGCAGAGGCATAATCTCCATTCTGGTAATCTTGCACACCTGCGTTGATGTATCCGCCCCACATGGCCTCAACTTCCTGGTTTGAGAAGATATTGAGCGACCCTGTTTCAGGCTCAAGCTCAATTACTTTCTTGAATGATTCTGTAGCAATTTTAATACCCTCTTCTTTAGGTACCAATCCGCTGTAAGCGGCATTATCAGACTCAATGATAGAGCGATAAATTTTACCCCTGTAATACCAGGTATTGGCCTTGCCTTTGGTTTTTTCGTACGTGGTGGCTTGATCTATAATTTCTTTGGCCACATCCAAATTACCCTTTTCAAGTTCTATTTTGGCTTTGTTAACGCTGGGCTTCTTTTGTTTTTGTGCGTAGCCCACAGTCGCAAGCATCACCAAAATAAGTATGATAGATAGTCTTTTCATGAGTGGTCTGATAGGTTTAGTGTTTCAATTTTCTGTAAATAATTTGACTATTCTTCAGTTTGTTCAGAAGTTTCGTTGTTGTTGGCCGGGGTGTCCTGGTCAGGCGTAGCACCATCAGTTGGCTCGGCCCCTTGCTCATTTACAAATTCCGGGCCAGTTTGCTCTTCGTCTTCATCGCCTTCCATCCTTTCAATCTTTTCTATTGAAGAGATCTGGTCGTCGTCATTTAACCTGATTAGCCGTACCCCTTGTGTGTTCCGGCCAATAATTGGCAGGTCGGCCACACGCATGCGTATAGTTATACCAGACTTATTGATAATCATCAGGTCGTCTGAATCAACTACTTCACGTATGGCCACCAGTTTACCGGTTTTATCGGTAGTATTGAGTGTTTTTACACCTTTGCCGCCTCTTTTTGTGATTTTATATTCTGATAAAGACGATCTTTTACCGTAGCCTTTTTCAGATAATGTAAGCAGGTTTGTGTCATCACGGCTAATGCATACCATGCCAATAACAATATCGTCAGGGGCATCAAGGGTAACACCTCTTACACCAGAGGCTGTACGGCCCATTGGGCGTACATCGTCTTCATGAAAATGGATAACCTTGCCGTAACGTTTCGCAATGATGATGTGATTGTTGCCGTTGGTCATACTGACGTTCAATAACCTGTCACCATCATTAATGGTAATGGCATTGATACCGGCTTGTCGTGGGCGTGAGTAGGCTTCTAGTGATGTTTTTTTAATGGTACCCCTTTCGGTACACATCACCAGGTAGTTATTGTTAATGTAATCTTCGTCTTTCAGGTTCTTAACGTTAATAACCGCCCTTACATTGTCTCCGCTCTCAATATTTATTAAATTTTGTATGGCCCTGCCTTTGGCTACCTTGGTGCCTTCAGGTATGGCCCAGGCCTTAATCCAGTAAACCTTACCGTATTCAGTAAATATGAGCAGGAAATTGTGGTTGCTGGCTACAAAAAGGTGCTCTGTAAAATCGCCGTCTTTGGTACTGACACCCCGTGAGCCAACACCTCCCCTGCCCTGGGTTTTGTACTCATCCAGTGGGGTACGTTTAATATAGCCCTGGTGCGAAATGGTGATCACCATTTCTTCATCAGGTATCATATCTTCATCAGTCAGGTCATCAGCAGCATGCTGAATGTCAGTACGGCGGCCATCACCATAACGGTCGTTCAATTCAGTCAGCTCATCTTTGATGATGTTCATACGAATGCCCCTGTCAGCTAAAATTTCTTTTAACCTGGCAATGAGTGCTTTTACCTCCTCATATTCCTGCTGAATTTTTTCTCTTTCAAGACCGGTTAACCGCTGCAGGCGCATATCAAGTATGGCACGTGCCTGAATTTCGGTTAAGCCAAAGCGATCAATTAAGCCATTACGGGCGGTTTCAGGGTCGCGTGATTCGCGAATTAGCTTAATTACCTCATCAAGGTTATCTAAGGCAATGAGGTAACCTTCTAAGATGTGGGCCCGCTTTTCTGCCTCGCGCAGGTCATACTCAGTGCGGCGAATAACCACCTCATGACGGTGGTCAACATAATAAGCAATGAGTTGCTTCAGGTTTAGCGTTTGCGGCCGGCCTTTAACGAGCGCTACATTGTTTACCCCAAAAGACGATTGCAGGGCTGTGTATTTGTACAGGTTGTTGAGTACAATATTGGGTATGGCATCTTTTTTAAGGTCATACACAATGCGCAAGCCCTCGCGGTCAGACTCATCACGTATGTCTGAAATGCCTTCAATGCGTTTTTCATTAACCAATTGCGCGGTACGCTCAATCATGTTGGCCTTATTGACCATGTAGGGTATTTCAGTAACAATGATTTGCTCCTTACCGGTTTTAGTGGTGTCAAACGCGGCTTTACCGCGTACAACTACACGACCACGACCAGTTTCAAAGGCCAGCCTTACCCCTCTGTACCCATATATGATGCCACCTGTAGGAAAGTCAGGAGCAGTGACATGCTCCATGAGTTCATCAATGCTGATGTCATTATTATCAATGTAGGCAATAATACCAGCAACGACTTCAGTAAGGTTATGGGGGGGCATGTTGGTGGCCATACCAACAGCAATGCCTGAACTACCGTTTAACAACAGGTTGGGCAGCTTGGCGGGCAATACGGTTGGCTCTTTGAGTGAGTCGTCAAAGTTGGGCTGAAAATCAACTGTTTCTTTGTTGATGTCAGAGAGCATCTCATCAGAAATGCGTTTGAGCCTGGCCTCTGTATAACGCATGGCTGCGGGCGAGTCGCCATCGATTGATCCAAAGTTACCCTGGCCGTCAACAAGCGGGTAACGCAGTGACCACTCCTGAGCCATACGCACCATGGTGTCATACACAGACGAGTCGCCATGGGGGTGGTACTTACCCAGTACTTCACCCACAATACGGGCCGATTTTTTGTAAGGTTTGTTATAAGTAACGCCCAGGTCAAGCATGCCGTACAGCACCCTGCGGTGTACAGGTTTTAACCCATCGCGCACATCGGGCAGTGCCCTTGAAATGATGACCGACATCGAATAATCGATGTAGGCGCCTCTCATTTCATCTTCAATATTGATCTGAATTATGTTTTCCTTATCTCCTTCTGCCATATGTAAATTAACAAACGCTTAAGAAAAGTGTAACGTGATTAGCTCTGCAAGTTAAGTAAAAATATTTGATGAATAAAGGGATTTAATTAGGCTAGTGAAGGCACTAAATACAGCTATTTACTTAGGTTAAAGGCAGCCTGGCCCACTGGTTGGTACTGTGTTAATACACAATCTTTTTGCGGCGGTTTTTACGTTTGTGTGGGATTAGTGTGGGGTTGTTTTCGCCGTAATGCGGGTTCTGCATTTTCCAGAACGGGTGCCTTTTGCTGCGGTACTCTTTGCCCTCGTGCATGTGGTTAATCTGGGTGTGGCATTTATCTACCGGGCACCTTTTTAAGGCTGGTAAGTTAAAGCTTACCCCAAACTGCAGGAATAGTGCCGGCTGGTTGTGTTGTATGTTCACACCGGTGCCGGGCAGGGTCATGGTGTAGTTTTTGGCATCGTAAGCAAAGCGCCCCCATGCCCTGAATATTTCTGAAAAATGGTACTCATAACCAACACCAATATTAAAGAACAGCCCTTTATCAACCAGGTTGTTGTCAAAGCCACCGCCAAGCCCAACTGTACCTATGCGCAAATCGGCCAGAATGTCGTACTTGCGCCTGTCAAGCACCACCCCGCCAAAAGTAACAAACAGGCGGGTAAAGGTACTGCTGTTGGTGCTTAGGCTTAATGGGCCAATGACTTCTTCACCAGCAGAAGGCGTAAACTGGCCAATGCTGTGAAATTCTAAGCCTGCCCCAATGCCAGCCCTGAAACGCTCAGTTACGTATTGTAATGTAAACTCAAAGGGTAAACTACCCCCACCAGCGCGGTAGGTGAGCGAGGAGGTGTCAGAACTGACAATACTATCACTGTTCTGATCAATCAAAAAGAGGTTGCGCTCAGGTAGGTTTACCCATTCGCGAAAGCCTTCAACGGTATCAGTAAGGCTGAAGCCATTGTTTTGTATAATGTATTGGGTGCCATCTTCCCGGCGCACAACCGTAAAGCCATCTAAGTCATGCTTATAAAAAGTACGCCCATAGCCAGTGCCTACGTTAAGGTGCAGGCGTGTAAGGATGGTTCTAAAAGAAATCCTTTCTTTAGGCTCTTCCAGCTCTTCAAATTCAAGGGGAACGTAACCAGGATCACGGTAGCCATCATCAGGCTGTTGGCCCCATGCCTGGCACACCATAAGGAGGAAAACGACAACACAAACAGCTGATTTGTTCAGCATTTTATTCAGTTTAACCGTAAACCGCACTTAGGTATATAAAAGATACGGCTACTATGACACCTGTTAATAAGCAAGTTATAAAAAATAGCCTTAAAGTGAATATTTAAGCAGCTAATTTAGCTGCCCACAGCTATTTGATTACAAACACACCAGCTAAACGATGCTTTGCCGGCAGTAGTATACTATTTAGTGAGTTTTGTTGGCTTACCTGATTTTAAAGGTGGTTTCGTATATTTTGTTGAATACGGGTATTCTGTTCATGCCCAGGTCTTTGCCTATTGCAACCATGGCGTCATACTCAACTTTTGAGATGTTGCGCTCACTGAAGATGTCTTCATCATCTTCCATAAAGAATGAAGCAATAAACCTGATGGCTACATAGGGTGTAGTCATGATTGATTTTTTAAACTCCATTTCAGACAACACACGGTCGCCGCCTTGTTGGGCTATTAGCTGTTCAACATCAAAGGTGTTTTCCATTGTAACCTTAATCAGGCTCAAAAAACTTGTTGCGCCAAATATCAAAGTCTTTAATGAGGTACTTCATACCGTCTACCACCGGATCACGCTTTAGAAAATACCCGCCTTTAGAAAGCTTTCTGGCTTTTTTATTGAGGGCCAGCTCTTCAAACAAGCTTACGCTGCCATTGGCCAGGGCAATGCCCACCGTGGGCGTCATCATGGCAAGAGCCAAAAAGTCATGGTCACTTATATCAAGAAATTCAGCTTCTTTATTTACAAACTCTTGCTTGAGAGCCTTAGTTGCTTCTAAAATAGCAGGCTCTTCTACCATAGTAGCAATCTCGAATTCAGTAAACATAGTTTATATACGGTTACAAGTGTGGTGGTTGTTGAAGTGCAGGCAATATATAAAAAAAAGACCGTTCGTACACATTAGTACAATCGGCGTTTTATGAATAGAAAGGGCTTGCAAAGTTATTTGCAAGCCCTGTAATATCTCATGGTTTAGTTCATATGACTAATTAGAGCCATCGGTACTAGGGTCTTCTTCTCCCTCGGTCGCTTCAGCCTTCACTGTTTCGTAAATGGCTTCGTAGCGGGTTTTCAGTTCCGCATCTGCTTTCAGTGCCTTACGAATTCTGTTGTAAAGACCGGCACCAAGTACCTCTTTGTCTTTGATTTTTGCTGTGTATGCTTCTTTAAAAGTTGCCACCATGGCGTCGTACTCTTCCTGAATGCTGTTAAATACAGCCAGTTCGTCTTCAGTAACGCTTAGCTCTTGCAGCTTGGCATCATCGCCTTTGGCATCTTTAATTTCTTTGAACCTGCGGCCGCCATTCATCAACTCTTCACCTTTGATGCGTTCGTTGTATACCTGCCCCATGCGGGCTTTTTCAGTATCAGCAAATAACATAACGGCAGCATACTTGCCCAACTCTTCATCAGTTAATGGCGCCTCATCCTGGGCCTTGACACTTATAGCTGACAGTAATAATAAAATCAGTAAACCAGTAGTTTTCAGGTTTTTCATGCTTATAGAGATTTAGCTCAACTTGTGTTTTTTCAGTTTTGGTTAATTCAACAAGCTCGCAATAAAATGTAAAAAAAATATAAATACAAATTAATATGGGCAGGCCCGAGAGCTGTCTATTGTCTTTATATTGCACGAAAATTAACCTGAATTATTGAGTAATATGCGAAAAATATTTTATCTGGGTACTTGCAATACCTGTAAGCGAATTATGGATGAGTTAAACCTGGCAGCCAGGCCAGATATTGTGCAACAGGATATTAAGGCGCATGCCATGAGTGAAGTTGATGTTGATGCCATGGCCAAACTGGCAGGGGGTTATGCCCCGTTGTTTAGCAAGGTAGCACGTAAGTATAGAGGTATGGGCCTGCATGAGCAAATGCTAACAGAAGCAGAATACCGCAAGCTGATACTTGAAGAGTATACTTTTTTAAAGCGCCCGGTACTTGTTGTTGATGACCAGATATTTATTGGCAACTCAAAGAAAAATGTAGCTGCAGCCAGTGCCTATTTAGCGGCCAATTAAGGCACTGTTAATACCGTGCCACTACTTTCAGGTTAAAGAACCTGGCCGAGAGCGAGTTGGGTATGCCAAACTCTACATTGTTAACGTCGGTAATCCAGGTATAAGAAATTGGGTTGTCTGCCCCTAACAGGTTGAGCACGTCAAGGCCAATCCATAAGGTTTTAAAGAAAGGGTCTTGCTTTTGTTTGAAGGTAATCAATTTTGAAAAGCCTACATCAACACGTTGGTAAGGGTCACCATTAAATACATTGCGGAAGTCTACACTGCCAGGGGGGCCAAAAGGCAGGCCGCTGCCATATTGTAAGCCAAGGTTCATGCGCAGGCTGGGGTCGTTCGGGAAGTGGTCTTCAAAATAAATGCCCAGATTAATGGCCTGGTCTGTTGGCCTTCTGATGTACTCCAGGCCATCGCCATCAACATCTTCTCTGGTACGCAGCAGGCCCAAGCTAAACCAGCTTTCAGTACCAGGGATAAACTCGCCGTTGATGCGGAAGTCAAGCCCGGCAGCATAGGCAGTGCCACTGTTTGTGGCAAAATACCGCAGCCGTACGTTGTCAATATCATAAGGTATTATATCCCACAGGTATTTGTAGTACACCTCAGAAACGAACTTAAAAGGCCTGCCCCATATATTCAAAGCATAGTCAATGCCTGCAATAAAATGTGCAGCGTTTTGAGCCTGCACGTCAGTATTGAGCTGCCCTGCCCTGTCGCGCATTTCGCGGTAAAAAGGGTGTTGCCTGTATAGGCCTGCGGCGGCCTTTACTACCACATCGTGTATGCCGCCAGGCTTGTAAGCAAACTGTAGCCTGGGGCTAATGAGCAACTGGTCGCTCAAATCGCGGTAGTTAAACCTTACCCCTGCTGTAACTACATGCCTGTTAGAAAGTGCTGCGGTATGTTGTACATAACCTTGTACCACATTGACGTTTAAATCGATATTGTTAACAATAAGCTCGTCAATGGTTACAAAATCGGCCGAGTCAGTAAAGTTGTACTCATCCAGCTCATCTTCAATATCCTGGTAGGTATAAGCTACGCCAAACTCTGTGGCATGGTTGGCGTTCCAGTCAACCACGCTTCTTGATTCAATGTTTAATATGCCTGCTTCTAATAAGTTGCGGCCGCTGCTAAAATTACTGCCAGCCCCGCGTATGCCCACACATTCATTAAAGTTGTCAGTGCCAGGGTCGTTATTGACATCGCAAAGCCTGTAAAAGCCTTCTACATCAAAGTATTCACGCTCACGCGTAACAAAGCCAGATGTTGTTAAGCTGGTTCTAAACCGCTCAGAAAAGGCATGGTTTAAGCGTAGGCTACCCTGCCAGGTATCATACTCAAGCAGCTCCTGCCCTTCAAAAAACACGAAAAACCGAAATACCTGGTTTATGGTGCCAAAATCTGTTTGCCGTGTTTCAGGCCTCACCAGGTAGCGGTTGCGGGCATAGGCAAACAGCCCATCAATAGAGGTTTTGGGCTTTCCGTTTACCTCTGCCTGGGTTAGTTTATGGCTAACCAATAGCTGCAAATCAGTAAACCTTGGCAGGTACTGGCCGTTGGTTTCAAGGGTATTTAACAGGTACTGGGCACTTTTGTGCCGCACCCCAAGCAGGTAGCTTGTGTTTTTGTTTGGGCCGGCATATTCTAAATGGGCAGAGCCCCCTAACAGCCCTAAGGTGGCAGACCCAGCCAGTGAGTCTGGCTTTTTGTATTCAATGTTCAGTGTTGACGATAACTTATCGCCATATTTAGGCTGCCAGCCGCCTGCTGAAAACTGTACGCTTTGAACCAGGTCAGGGTTTACAAAGCTAAGCCCCTCTTGCCGGCCAGCCCTGATTAAAAAAGGCCGGTATACGGGCATATCGTTTACATACACCAGGTTTTCGTCATAATTGCCGCCCCGCACTGAATAAGTAGATGACAGTTCGTTGTTGCTACTTACCCCAGCAAGGGTGGTGAGTATTTTGCTGAAATCACCAAAAGCAGATGGCAGTTTTTTGGCCGTAATTGGTGGCAGTGTAATTGTGCTGATCTGCTGGCGCACGTCACCCTTATCAGTTTCAACAATTTCAACACCTTTTAATACCTGTGTATCGCGCAGCAGTGTTATGTTGCTTGTTAATTCCTGCCCTGTAGTAAGGGTTATGGTTATGGTTTGGGTTCTGTAACCCACAAAACGATACTGTACTTCATGCGTTCTGTTTGCAGGCAGGCGCAGGCTATAGTTGCCAGCAGCATCGGTGGCGGTGCCGTATTTTAAACTATCAGCGTAAATGTTTACCCCTGAAATTGGCTGGCCCTGATTATCAGTAACGCGGCCTTGAATGGTGCCTGTCTGGGCCCTGCCCAAAAAGCTTAAAAACAGGGCCGCCAGCAAGGCCAAGGCAAATGGGTAGTTCATAGTAGTTGGTTGAAGCCGTAGGTTATGCTTTTTTCAGTTGGCTAATGGTAGCCTGGGGGTCTGTGGCATTGAACACGAAGCTACCAGCAACCAGTACATCAGCGCCAGCATCAATTAACTTACGGGCATTGCCCTGGTTTACCCCCCCGTCAATCTCAATTAACGTATCGGTTTGCTGGTTTATGATTAAGTCTTTAAGCTTTTCTACCTTTTTGTAAGTGTTTTGAATAAATTTTTGCCCACCAAAGCCAGGATTGACTGACATGACACAAATTAAATCTGCCAGTTCAATACAGTCTTCAAGTAAATGTGCGGGCGTGTGTGGGTTAACGGCCACACCTGCTTTACAGCCCAGCTCTTTAATAGCACCGAGGGTGCGGTGTAAATGCGGGCATGCTTCATAATGAACGGTAATATTTGCAGCCCCCGCCTCTTTAAATGCCTGCAGGTACTTTTCAGGTTCAACAATCATGAGGTGCACATCAAGTGGCTTTGTAGCATGCCTTTTTATGGCCTGGCATACCGGTAAACCAAATGAAAGGTTGGGCACAAAGCGGCCATCCATAATGTCAATGTGGTGCCAGTCAGCCGCGCTGTTGTTAACCATTTCAACATCACGTTGCAAATTGGCAAAGTCTGCAGCCAATATAGAAGGCGCAATCAGGGTAGTTTTCATATCGTACCTAATAAAACAGTATTGCAGGCTAAAATACTAACTGTTTTTAATGAGTTGGAGGGTTTCAGACACCTTTCTGCCCTGTAGTTGAATTAAATATTGGCCTGCGGGGAAGCTACTCATATCTATTTCAAGGGGTAGGTTGCTGTCTTTAAAGCGTTTGGTAGTTTTAAACAACAGCTTGCCCTGGCTGTTGTAAATGCCCACTTTTAGCTTATCTGAATTAAGTAATGATTTACGTTGCAGGTAAAAGCTATCACCATTGAGGGGGTTGGGGTATAATTTAAAGCTGTTGCCTTCAATTTCTTCAATGCCTGTTACCTCCTCACCTATTACCCTAAGGTAGTTGGGTACACCAAAACCACGTACAGTATCTGGGCTGCTGGCCTGATCGCCCGCATTACGCAACATATCAAACAGTTCTTTGCTGGTAAGGGCCGGGGTGCGTTGCCATATGCCCGCTGCCAGGCCAGCAATTTGTGGCGAGGCGTAAGAGGTGCCATTATCACTGCTAATAGAGCCTGAAGGCCTGATTACCCTGGTGTTTTGGCCTACAGCCATAATGTCTGGCTTGATGCGCCCATCGGCAGCAGGCCCCAATGACGAAAAGCCCGGCACTGTATTGGTAGTAGTAATTGCCCCTATGGCCAGTACACTTGGTGCATCTGCCGGGGCGGTTATTTTTTCCCAATTGTTGTTGCCCTCATTACCAGCGCTTACAACTACCAGCATGCCTTTATTGGCAGCAATTTCGGCTGCTTGGGTCACTACGGCTGTTTGCCCGTCCATATCGGCAAAGCTGTAATTCATGTTGGGGTCGTCAAAATCGTAATACCCTACAGAAGAGTTAATCACGTCAACCCCGGCACTGTCACAATACTCAGCACCAAACAACCAGTTGTATTCTTCAATACGGTACTCTTCAGTAACATCTTCAGTGACCAGTAGTATAAACGATGCCTGGTGGGCAGTGCCAACAAAGTTATCAGTAATAAAGGCGCCAATGGTTGAAAGTACTTTGGTGCCATGGCTGCTGCTTTCATAAACAGCGTTGTTGTTGCGTACGTAATTCCATACACCAAGCATTCTACCATCATCATATACGTGCTTAAAAGCCTCTGCCTGGTTCACACCAGAAAAGCCACCGTCAAGCACAGCAATTAACATACCCTGGCCCAAAAAGCCATCTTCATGCATGTCATTCACGCCTAATAGCTCGTTTTGCTCAAAGCTCAGGTCATCTTCAACAAAAAAAGGCAGGCTGCTGCCACCTTCAATGTTTGCGCCAATGGCCCGGTTTGACAGCCTGCTGCCTGGGGCAACCAGTTCTACCCTGTCAACATAACTCAGTGCTTCAACAGCCGAGACAGTGGTGGGGTTGGTTTGTATTAACAGGGCATTGAACCAACGTGAGGCAAAGTAGGTTTCAGCCCCTGTATTGGCTACGCCCTGCACATAAGTTGGGTTTACAGGTAAATCTTCTTCAGTAACAGGAATGTTCTGATTGGTGCGGCGCTGAATGGCACGTTGAGACAAAAAGGCGGCCGGTTCAGAAATGCTGTAGGGTGTATTGGCTTTATCAGTAAAGTAAACAATGTAGCGATTGGTTTGAGCCTGGGCTGCCGAAAAACCAGACAGAAAAAATGCAAGGAGAAATATTGAACGGATATACTTTTCTAAGATGTTTTGATTGAAGCTATTCTTTACCATTTGCCACTAACCTTTGTTGAAAATCTCTGCCTATTTCAATAACGCCTTGACCCAGACATTCTACTTCAGTACAAAACTGCAAGATAATTGATTGTTTGTTAATTAGGCCGATGTTACGCGCATAAATTTCTGTTTGTATATTCTGGCCAACAATGGGGTCGTCAAGGTTATTCTGTATAACAGTAACTGTGCTATCGTACCGAATGTTGTTTACTACAAATGGCTGGTTAACCTGCACCAGCTGGTAGGTTTGGTTGGGCAGGGTGTTAAAAGCGTTGCCATTCCAGCTTAGGCCCTCTTGAACAGGAAAGGCCAGCCGCTGAAAAGCCACGTTGTTTTCAGTAACAATTGCCCCAAACGCACTGCGCCGGGCCGTCCACACTGAGTCTAGGCGCCAGTTGTTATTGCTGTTAGGGCGAGTAAAACGCTGCAAAAGCCAAGTAAGCGTGCCGTCATCATTCGTAAAATTACCCGCTACCTCTTCACGAAGTTGAAAAGTGGCCGTATCAATAGAACCGTCAAAACGGTAGTTAATTTCTCTGATGTCATACTCGCGGTACTGACCTGTTTCCAGCGGAAAGTAGCTGGTGCCGGTTTCAATATCGGCAGGCAGCAAGCTACTTTCCTGGCACCCACCAAGGAATATTACCAGGCCTGTTATGAAAAATAAGAGGTAAGTATAGCGCAAACTCAAAAGCCAATTGATTTATATGCCCCAAATGTAAACAGCCCCAGGCCATAAACCCGGGGCTGCATATTATACATAATTATATTGTTAAACCAATTGTGTTTGGGCTTTACTTTGCTGGTGTTGATGAAAGCTGCTATGTATCCATCCGCCGCCTATCACATCATTCCCTTCATAAAACACTGCCGCCTGGCCCGGGGCTATGGCATGTACCCCTTTTCCGAAAAACACCTTCATGGTATCGCCAGCCTGTTCAATCACTGCTGGTGTGCCATTATCATTGTAGCGTACCTTGGTAACAGTGTCTAGCTTTTTACCAGTAAGGTCAGCATATTTACTCATAACCAGTTTATTGACATACATGCCATCACGTGCCAGCTCATCAAAGGTGCCCAGCACCACCTGGTTCTTATCTTTCCTGATTTCAGTTACATAAACCGGATAACCCAATGCTACGCCCAGCCCCTTTCGTTGGCCAACAGTGTAAAAGGGGTACCCCTCGTGCGGGCCAACGTCTGTGCCATCTTCCAGCACAAAGCGGCCGCCTTTTACTGATTCTTCCAGCCCCTCTACCCTGCGTTTTAAAAAGCCACGGTAGTCGTTATCAGGCACGAAACATATCTCGTAACTTTCAGACTTATTGACCAGTTCAGTAAAGCCGCGCTCCAGGGCAAACGCCCTGATGTCACTTTTATGTATCTGACCCAGCGGAAACAGGGTGCGGCTCAGGCTTTGTTGCGACACCCCCCACAAGGCATAAGATTGGTCTTTGTGCTCGTCAAGGCCTTTGCTAATGACATAGCGCCCATTTTCTTGCCTTAGCTGGGCATAATGGCCAGTGGCAATGTAATCACAGCCCAGCTTATCGGCACGGCGCAGCAGGGCATCCCATTTGATATGGGTATTACATAGCACACACGGGTTGGGGGTACGGCCCGCCAGGTACTCGTCAGTAAAGTGGTCAATCACATAATCACCAAACTCATTTCTGATGTCAAGTATGTAATGCGGAAAACCCAGGTTAACAGCAATGTTACGGGCATCATTAATAGAGTCAAGGCTGCAACAGCCTGTTTCTTTTTTATTGTTACCGCCAGAAGTTTGGTAGTCCCACGTTTTCATGGTCATGCCAATTACTTCATACCCTTGTTCATGTAGCATTACTGCTGCTACAGAACTGTCTATGCCGCCGCTCATGGCAACAAGCACTCTTCCTTTTTTACTCATTTGTTTGCATTTTCACAGGGTTCACAGCCCTGCTTTATACATATTAAAAACAACAACCGTTGCCTGTATTATTCTTCAGGTGCTAATTGACTCGCGCACTTTGCTTGTATACTCGCGCAAGGCCGTTTTAAATTCCACCCCTTTTGCAGCCATTTGCTGGTGTATGTATATGGCGGCAAAAACGTGCGTTAGCTGCTCGCCTTCATCATCACCCGCTATTTCAATAGTTGGTATTTGTTCTTCAACCAATGCCTCTTCAGCAGCTTGCAGGGTAGCCACATCATATTGTTCTACCAGTTGCTTTATTACAGGTATTTTCATGATTACCAGCAGGGGGTTAGTTCAGTTTACCAAGCAGTTCTACTACTGCGTCTTCTTTACTTGAGGCCAGGGTTTCTACCAGTTGGCCATCTTTAAAAACAGCAAACGAAGGCAGGTTGGTTACCTGTGCTGCTTTACGGGCTTCAGGGCTTTCTTCAGCATTGACATCAATAAAGGTGATGCCCTGAAACCGCTCGTCGTTAGAGAGGCGCTTAAACTTTGGGGCAAACAACCGGCAGCTGCCACACCAGTCAGCAAAAAACTTCACCACCACTTTGTTATTGTCAGAAATTGTGGTCTTAAAATCGTTGTCACTAATTAATTCTACTGCCATTCTATGGGTTTTGATTGTGCAAATATAACTACAGATACGCTTTATCGCGTAAATGAACACGCGAAGATATTGATTTGTTCAGCAGTACTTCTGTTTACCGTATTTGTTTATGATATTGGCCATTGTTTTTCTAAATAAGCAGATATCATATGGCATTGAAAGTACCTGTAAAGGTTAGCGGAGTAAGTAATTTAAGTGATGCGCGGTATTGTGCAGGCATGGGCGTGCACTGGCTGGGGTTTTCTATCAAGCCAGATGGCCCCAATTATTGTAGCCCAGAGCAGTTTCAGGAAATTGCCTCGTGGGTTGAAGGGGTGAGCCATGTTGCTGAGGCGCATGACATGAGTATTGAAGCCATTGAAGCCGCTGTGGCACAGTATGCGGTACAGGTCATAGAAGTAAATCAGGTAGAGGTAATCATGGCATTGCCCGCCACAGACCTGCCCATTTTTTATAGTATAGAGCTGAATGCCCACACCAACATAGCTGAACTAACCACAACAATGGAACAAGTGAGCCACCGGGTAGCCCATTTTGTTGTTCAGGGGGAGGCCCCCCAACCCCTTGTGCAAGAGGTGTTGCAACTGGCCAGCCACTTCCCAATTTTACTAGGTAGTGGCATTGAGGCTGAAACGGTAGAGGCTACCATTGACCAACATGCTGTAAAAGGCCTGGCCTTGAGAGGCAGTGATGAAATAAAGCCAGGCTATAAAGATTATGATGGCCTGGCAGAGGTGTTTGAAGCCATTGAAAAAGAAGAGTGGGAATAACCTGGTAATCTACCATCCACCCCTAGCAAATTGCTTTGGGGTGGGACGTTAGGCCGTAACACGGTTAATAAACTGACTGGCCAAGATAAACAGGCGTTCCTTTTTTTCGGCGGCCATTTTATCTAAGGTTTTGGCCATCATGGCCATCCGGGGGTTGGCTGCAAAGGTGTTGTAATGGTCATTGATGAACTTCCAGTACAAGCCATTTACAATATCTGGCCAATCGCCCTTTTTACTGTAGTTGCTCATTTTAAGCATATATGCCGAGCCAGCTATATAGGGTTTGGTGGCAAACAAGCCCCCATCAGCAAATTGGCTCATGCCATATACGTTGGGCACCATTACCCAGTCTGATGAGTCAATGTACATTTCCATAAACCAGCGGTAGGCGTGGTCAGGATGCACCTGGCAAAGCAGCATGATGTTGCCAATAACCATAAGGCGTTCAATATGGTGTGTGTAGGCATTTGTATTGGCTTTTTTTATGCTGTCGTCTAAAGGGGGTATGCCCGTAGTGCCATTGTACCAGCAGGGCTTTAAATGGCGGGTGTGGTTAAAGTGGTTTTGCTGTAGCTCATTGGGGTAATGGTGGTACATGCCACGCATAAACTCGCGCCAGCCAATAATTTGCCGTACAAACCCTTCTACACTGGGGTAATGGGTGTTTTGCTGCTGGGCATAGCTTACTGCTGCATTAACCACTTCATGGGGCTGCAAAAGCCCCATATTTATATAGGGCGAAAGCACCGAATGGAACAGGAAGGTTTGTTGCTGACTTATAGCATCTTCATACGGGCCAAATAATTCAAACCGCTCCTTTAAAAATTGATCCAGACAGGTTAAGGCCTCGGCACGGTTGGTGGCCCAGTTAAAGTTATCGGTACTGCCAGGATGGTCATTAAACAAATGATTCACTAATGCTATTACCTGCCTGGTTACCTCATTCAGTACAATTGGCTTTACCCTGGGTATGATAATGCCTTTAGGTAATTTTTTTCGGTTATCAGCATCAAAGCTCCATTGACCGTGCAGTGGTTTCTGATGGGCATCAACCAATAAACCAAAACGCTTGCGCTGCTGGATGTAAAAAGAGTGCATCAAGGGCTTTTTCACCCCTTGCAGGTATTGGCCAAAATTATTTTTAGATGCCATAAACCCTGGAGAGTTTACAACTATTAGTTTTAGCTTACGGGCCTCACAGAATTGTTCAAGGCGCTCTGCAAAAAAGTGGTCTTCAATGGTATAGGTTACCAGGGTATCAATGTTGGGGTGTTGCGCCAGTGTGGCTGCAAGCTTTTCTTCATAACTCAATTCACAATTTTGTAGAGTGAGTTGCCAATAGTCAAGGTCGTTATCTTTTTTGAGTTGTGCTGCATGTTGCCTCATGGCCGATAAAAACAGCACCAGCTTGTGTTTATGGTATTTAAAATGCGTGCAAAGGCCTGCATCTTCAGCCATAAAAAACAATGTGCCATTGCCTGGCTTCAAATCATGATGGTGGGGAAATAGACAATTACCTAAGATAACCGCAAGGCGCGTGTATTGTGACATATAATAGTAGAAGTAGTCGTGATGAATAACTGCGTGTTTTAACACCCTTTATACAATTAAATCATGGGCATGATTCAGATTGCGTTTAAAAGAAAGCCAAACCTTGATTAAACTCTGCAATAAACAAGTAATAGACTAGGTTTTATTGGTTGCAAACTATAATATCAATTATTCTAATTTATGTTGAGTATCAAAAATATATTTCAGCTAACTTGAGTTACTTTTAGGTATTAATGATTTTATTAGTAAATTAGAACTTCGATTTATTTAACAACCAACAAATCTTATTAACTATGAGTAAGTTAAATTTAGCTGACCTGAAAGTAGAGAGCTTCGTTACCAAAATGGAAAAGAAAACTTCTCAAACTGCAAAAGGTGGTGTGCCTCACACTTGTCCTATTCCTGATCCTGAATTCTGGACCACGCCTTGCAACTGCAACACTAGTGTTGGTCAAATCTGCTATCAAATAAGATAATATTCTTCGCGGATCTAAGAAAGCATAGAATATTTGTTAAAGGCGACAAAAGTGTCGCCTTTATTGTTTTTAAGTCAAATGGTAATTTTATACTTAATGCAATAAATTAATTGCAGAAAAGTTCTATTTTTTTATAACCATACCAATTAGAGTTATTAACTAAGAAGCTGATTAGTAGTCTTTAACAACCCTCGTCTTTCATGGTAGTACGCGCCTTGCCATATTGTTGTATTGGCCTTAAAACCAGCCAGCATATTCAAATTTTTTAAAAATAGAATATATTATACTTCTAGTAATTTCAGGTATAACCTTTTATAATATTTACATTTTTTGGTAGGTTACTATAAAGCACTGCTATTCTTTATGTATATTACCGCAGTATTAGTTAATTAAAACTCACTCACGCATTATGGAAAAGTCAAAATTAAAAATCAGCACTTTAAAAGTAGATAGCTTTGTTACAGCTATGGGTAATGGTAAAAACAATACTGTAAAAGGAGGTACTGGCCATACCTGCCCTATTCCTTACCCTGAGTTTCATACAACACCCTGTAACTGTAATACCAGCTTTGGTCAAATTTGCTATGACCCACGCTAATGGGGTTTTGATGAATTCTGATATTACAAATTGATTATTCAAATCTTGAGCAGTTCTTTTCGGGGCTGCTCTTTTTGGTTTAGTTTAGGTTATTCATTTTTGACTCATTATTGACTATTGGATACGATCATTGAAGCATTAACCGTGTTAAAGCACCGGTTACAGCAGTTTCCTCCGCAAATAAACCCTTCATTATTTTCTGGCAACAGCGGCCTTGCTTTGTTGTACTGGTCATGGTATAAGCATACCAAAGACAAAGACTTGTTACAACTGGCCAGCACGGCAATAGGTGTAAGCTTTGATAACCTGGATACTATTGCCCAAGACCCCAGTCTGGCCGATGGCTATACCGGTTTGGCCTGGTTGTTACGTTTTTTAGACCAACAGAAGCTTTTGGAAATTCCCGACCAAAGGCTGATTGAGGCCATTGATTCGGGCATATTACAACATATGTATGATGATTTTAAAGAAGGCAATTATGACCCCCTCTATGGCTTTTTAGGCACTGCCACTTATTTAAGGCACCGCAGTCATGACGAAGATGCCGCTTATTTAGAAGATGTTACTGATGCAATTAAGGGGCTGGCTATTCAAGAACCAACTGGTACAGCCTGGAAAGATGTATTCAGCACGCCACAACAGCCATTTTATAACCTGGGCTTATCACATGGTACGCCCGGTATTATTGTTTTTTTGGCTCAACAGCTCAGGCTTAACCCAAATAACCAAGCTATTAGCGGGTTGCTTGAGCAAGCATGTGCATGGTTATTACAACAAGAAAAACCGCTTGACTATAGCCTTTACCCTACTGCTGCAGGCCAGCAGGAAGCAAGCCGCTTAGGCTGGAGTTTTGGAGATGCCGGCGTGGCCTGGGCACTGGCCAGTGCTGCCCAGGCATTAAGCAGTACCAGGTTAAAGGCGCAGGCCTTAAGGGTGGCGCTGCATGCCGCCAGTCGAGACATAAACAATGCCCATATGGTTAAATATGGTAATGGGCTTACAGATGCTGGCTTTTGTAATGGCAGTGCCGGTGCCGCCTGCATGTTTAGGGCCCTGAATAGTTACTTGCCCCACCCTGCCCTTGAGCAGGCCACAAACTATTGGTTAACCGTATGTATTGATACGGTTATAGGCTTACAGCAGCAACCACTGGAATTTAAGCCTGAGGCACAATTTAGCACCTGGATGAATGACTATAGCCTAATTAAAGGCCTTAGTGGTACAGCTTTGGCATTATTGTCATTTTTAGAAGATGGCCCTAAAGATTGGCTCCCCCTCTTTATGATTCAATAACGCTGCCGTTTAGCCACATGTAAAAATAGTGATGCCATTGGTATAAGAAAGCCGCTGCTTATAAAAACTACAATTAAGAATTTAATAAAAAATTCCCTACATTTGGTTGATGCTACAGCCCTGCCTGCCATGGGCTAAACAATTGTTAATGCATATGGAACGATTACACCTGGCTGAGTTTGAAGAGATTGTATTGCTCACTGTGGCTATACTTCATGGTGATGCCTATGGAGTGGCCATTAAGGCTGAAATTGAGCAGCGTTTAACCCGCAAGGTAAGTGTAGGGGCACTGCAAACCTCTTTGAGGCGGTTGGAGCAAAAGGGCTTTTTAGAAAGCCAGCTGGGTGAGGCCACCAAAGTGCGTGGCGGCAAGCGAAAGCGGTATTTTACTGTAACTCAACTAGGTAAAAAGGCCATGAGCCATACCATGGATATGCGGCAACGGTTGTGGGCGGCCATACCCAAAATAGCCCTGGAGCCATGAAAGATGCACAACGGCAACCTGCCCACCCCGAAACCAATCAACCTGGTTTGCCACCAAAGCTCATGTTGCGGCTATTCAGGTGGTACTGTGCGCCAGACTGTGCAGAAGATATAGAGGGCGATTTGTGGGAGCTGTTCGAACAGCGGGTAGCCACCAAAAGCACCAGGTATGCCCGCCTGCACTTTACTGTAGATGTTTTAAGGCTTTGCCGCCCCGGAATTATCAGGAAACCGAGATTAAATAACCAAATAGATTATATAGGCATGATTAAACACTACCTTAAAGTTGCTATGCGCCTATTTAAAAAGGAGAAATCTTTCACGGCCATTAATGTAGTTGGCCTGGCGCTGGCATTAACCTGTGCATTGTTTATTTATTTATGGATAGATGATGAAGTAACGTACAACACCCACGCAACCCAAGGCAACCGTATTTGCAGAATCTGGGCCAATAACCCGCAAAGCGATGGGTCAGTGGCTACCTGGGGGACCATACCCTACCCCATGACGCAGCTGCTAGAAAAAGAGTACCCCGAGGTTGAAGCCCTGGTGCGGGTCAATTGGGTCTCGACCCTTACGCTGACTAAAAACGATGAGGCGGTTCAATTTTTTGGTAATCATGCCAGCCCGGAAATTTTTGAGATGTTTGACCTGCCCTTTATTCAAGGCAACGCCCAGCTATTAAAAGAAAACCCACAATCAGTAGCCATTTCGGCTTCTATGGCGGCTAATTATTTTGGGGCCGATTGGGCCAGCCAGCATCTAACAGGCAAAGCCATTCACAATGCCGAAGGTGGCACCTACCAACTGGCTGGCGTGTTTCAGGATGTACCCAAGCAAAGTACCCTGAAGTTTGATTTTATTATACCTTATGCTGATTACCTAAGTCAACACGAATGGTTGCAGTGGTGGGGTAATTTTACTGTACAGACCTATATTCTGTTGGCCAATGGCACCTCATTTGAGCAGGCACAGGCCAACCTGGCAGAAGCCTACGTTAAGGGGCGGCCCGATGGCAGCGGCGAGGCCCTGATGTTGCTACAGCCCTTTAAAGATTTGTACCTCTACAACCATATTGAATATGGTAAGGTTATGGGCGGGCGTATTTCATATGTACGGTTAATGGGTATTGCTGCCCTTTTGATATTGGTTATTGCCAGTATTAATTTCATAAATCTGGCCACCGCAAGGGCAGGTAAACGAGCCAAAGAAACCGGTGTGCGCAAGGCACTGGGTGTTTCAAAGTTTCATTTGCAAATACAGTTTATTACAGAGTCAATTTTAATTGCTGGGGTTTCTATGCTGTTGGCCTGTGCCCTGGTGCTTTTGCTGCTGCCTGTATTTAATAACGTAACCGGCAAAACGCTTACACTAATTGGGCAGGATGCCTCACTATGGGCAGTACCACCTATGTTTGCACTTGCTTTGGGTATATTATCAGGCATTTACCCTGCGTTTTATATCTCATCATTCAATACCATTAAGTCATTAAAAGGTGGCCTGGTACATGGCAAAGGCAGCGTTACTTTCAGAAAGGTGCTTGTTGTTTTTCAGTTTGTAGTGACCATTACCATGATTGTGGGCACACTTACCGTATACCGGCAAATGAGTTTTATCAGAAACAAACACCTGGGGTTTAACCACCAGGAATTGATAGGGGTAAGTATTGACCAGATTGATGCTAAAAATGATTTTGAAAGGTACCGGCGCGATTTACTGGCGGCAGGCGGTATTGAAGAGGTGACCGTAATGAGCGGGAGCCCCTTAAATATTGACCAGAGTACTTCTGACCCCACCTGGGTGGGTAAAGGACCAGAAGAGCGGATTAACTTCAATATTATGAGCACAGAACCTCACATGATAGCCACCACTGGTATGCAGTTAATTGACGGCCGTAATTTTGACCCTACCCTCATTTCTGATACGGCCAATTACCTGATTAATGAGGCAGCTGCCCGTGCCATGGGCATGACAGACCCAGTGGGTAAAACGCTGGACTTTTGGGAGCAGAAAGGGCAGATTATTGGTTTGGTTAAAGACTTTCACCATCGGTCTCTTCATGAACCCATTGGGCCTATAATATTCAGGTATGACTTATGGAAGGCAGAGTTCATCATTGCCAAAACAAAACCGGGACAAGCAGCCCAGGCTGTGGCTTCATTAAAAAAACTGCATGAAGCTTACACACCCAAATCAGTTTTTAGTTATTCTTTTCTGGATGATGTTTACCAGAAAAGGTATGCTAATGAAGCTATGGTACACGATTTAACGGTTTATTTTACTGTTTTGGCCATAGTGATTTCTATACTGGGCCTGTTGGGGCTGGTAGCTTATCAGGTAGAGCAGCGCACCAAAGAGTTTAGTATAAGAAAGGTACTGGGGGCTACCTTTAGCCATGTAATGGTATTGGTTTCAAAAAGTTTTTTGGTTTTGGTAACCATTGCCCTTATCGTATCTGTGCCTTTGGCCTGGTATATTATGAATGATTGGCTGCAAAAGTTTGCCTACCGGGTTCAGGTTAACGGTACTACCTTTGTGCTTGCTGCCCTTGGTGCCATATCCCTATCGGCCATAATCATATTTAGTCAGGTGCTAAAAACCTCAAAAGCAAATTTAGTTGAGTCATTGCGTGACGAGTAGGTGCTTTAGTGTGCTGTAATTTACGGCATACAAATCATTGCCCTGGTTTTTGTGTAAACCAAATGGCAAGCCAGTATACAAGCAGGGCAGTTTGTGCACCCACCTGTAAACATGGCAGCTACCTGCGCAAATATTGATTAAGGCAGTTTTTAAGCCTTTCAGTGCCCTGGTACACCTGAAAACGCAACGAATTTAGGCTGGTTGATACGGTGAAGAATAAAAAGTTGACAAATGACTGATTAAAGTTTCAATAATATTTGAAATATAGGCTAGTTTGTTTACTTTTGTATAAGAAAGATTCAACGTTTAGTTTGTTTATAGCCCATAGTACAGAAAGAAAGGTCGGCCATGCCGGCCTTTCTTTTTTTGCGCCTTGTCTGGACTTACAACAAAAAAGTAGACAAATGATTAAGGCTTAAGCGGCATTTATAAAATGTTTGA
>CAZXTW010000006.1:5305-29166 GCA_964643525.1 uncultured Roseivirgaceae bacterium | reverse complement strand
CACTGAATGTAGACCAGATTATGGAGGGCACTTCATTTACGGGCCACCAGCCCAACGGGTTGTTCTGGGCAGAAGATGGCAGCAAGCTGTATTTCAGGTGGAACCCGGATGATGGCCCGGCCGACTCGCTGTACAGCGTGCCTGGTAACGGGGGCACCCCCACCAAGGTAAGCCCGGCAGAGCGCCGCGCCCTGCCCGCTCAAAACGGCACCTACAACAGCACCTATAAAGAGAAGCTGTATGAAAAAAACGGCGATTTGTTTTTATACACGATTAAAACCGGTGCCACCAGGCAAATTACCAATACGGTTGACCGTGAGGAGGAACCCGCTTTCAGTGCCGACGAGCAATCTGTACTGTACACATTAAATGGCAACCTGTACCAATGGCAGCGCAGCACCGGCCTGGTAACACAGCTCACTGATTTTCAAGAAAAAAGTGGCGGGCGCGGCAGTAAAAATAAAATGGAAGCCTGGCTTGAGCAAGACCAGCTGGCTTATATTGAGGTGCTGAAAACCCGTGACGACCGCAGCAATGACACCCGTACCCAACGCCAGTACGACCAGCCCCAGCGCCCCTTTGTGGTGCGGTATGGTAAGCAGCAAAGCATTTCTGACATACAACTGGCCCCCAACGGCAGGTATATTACCTTTATACTCACTACTGAAGCCCCCAGTGCCAAAAGTACGCTGGTGCCCAGTTATGTTACCAAAAGCGGTTTTGTTGAAAACCTGTACAGCCGCCCCAAGGTAGGCAGCCAGCTAAGCCACAGCACGCTGGGCATTATTGATTTAACTGCCGATACGGTGGTGTACCTTGACGGCTCTACCCTGCCCGGCATTCATGAGGCCCCGGCCTATTATGCTGAGTATAACCGCCCCGACACATTACCCAACCCAAGGCCATTTTTTACTTATGGCCCTTTTTGGAATGGTGACGGCACACAGGCCTTTGTGGTACTGCGCAGCCGCGACAATAAAGACCGCTGGTTTGCGCTGCTTGACGCTGCCACCGGCCAGCTTGAAACCGTTTACCGCCACCATGATGATGCCTGGGTAAACGGCCCCGGCATTGGCTATAATTTTAGTGCCGGCCAGTGCGGCTGGCTGCCTGATAACCAGCAACTATGGTTTTTAACAGAAGAGACCGGCTACAGCCACCTGAATACCTACCACGTAAAAACCAGAAAACGCAAGGCCCTGACGGCCGGTAACTGGGAGGTACACGATGCTTTTATAGGGCGCAACAACAAATACTGGTACCTGACTACCAGTGAGGTGCACCCCGGCGAGCGCCATTTTTACCGCATGGCACTGAAGGGTGGCAAGCGCGAGCAGTTAACCAGCATGGAAGGCAACAATACGGTAGTGCTCTCGCCCAATGGGCAGCGCCTGGGCATCCGCTACTCTTATTACAACAAGCCATGGGAGGTTTACCTGGCCGATGCTAAGAAAGGTGCCACAGCCACCCGTACCACCACCAGCACCACCACCGCCTTTGATGCCTACCCCTGGCGCCAGCCCGAGCTGGTTACGTTTACTGCTGCTGATGGCACCACGGTGTATGCCAGGCTGTATAAGGCTAAAGGGGGCACGGTAGCCAGCCCTGGCGTTATTTTTGTACATGGGGCCGGTTACCTGCAAAACGCCCATAAGTGGTGGAGCAATTATTACCGTGAGTATATGTTTCATAACCTGCTGGCCGACCAGGGCTATACGGTTTTGGATATAGATTACCGTGGCAGTGCCGGCTATGGCAGAGACTTCCGCACGGGTATTTACCGCTTTATGGGTGGCAAAGACCTTGACGACCATGTAGACGGTGCCAGGTACCTGGCTGGCGAGCATGGGGTTGACGCCGATAATATTGGCATTTATGGCGGCTCTTATGGCGGTTTTATTACGCTGATGGCCCTGTTTACCCAACCCACTATTTTTAAGGCGGGCGCCTCGCTAAGGCCGGTTACTGACTGGGCCCATTACAACCACCCGTACACGTCAAATATATTGAACACACCTGTTACAGACAGTATTGCTTATTATAAAAGCTCGCCCATATACCACGCCGAGGGCCTTCGCGATGCGCTGTTGATTTGCCATGGCATGATTGACCGCAATGTGCAGTTTCAGGATGTAGCCCGGCTGGCGCAACGCTTAATTGAGCTGCGCAAAAACAACTGGGAGGTAGCCCTGTACCCGTTGGAGGGGCATGGCTTTAGAGAGCCCACCAGCTGGGCCGATGAGTACCGCCGTATTTTAAAACTGTTTGAAGAAAACCTGAAGTGACATTGAAACATATACTTTGTTCGCTGCTGGCAGGGGTACTGCTGGCAGGCGGTACGGCCTGCACCCAGCAGCCTGCCGAACAACAAGCCGGCACTGAACCAATTATGGGGCTGCTGGGCGATAGTGTAATGGTGGTTAGTGCCCACCCACTGGCCTCGCAGGTAGGCGTAGAGGTAATGCGGCTGGGCGGTAATGCCTATGATGCGGCCATTGCCGTGCAGTTTGCCCTGGCCGTAGTGTACCCCAGGGCTGGCAATATTGGCGGCGGTGGCTTTGCGGTGCTGCGTACCGCCGCTGGTGATGTGGCCGCACTTGATTTCAGAGAGAAAGCCCCCAAAACAGCCCACCGTGATATGTACCTTGATGCTGATAAGGAAGTGGTGAAAGGGCTGAGCACCCTGGGCCACCAGGCCGTGGGCGTGCCCGGCACGGTTGGTGGCATGGTGGCCCTGCACAACCAGTATGGCAAGCTGCCCTGGGCGCAACTGGTGCAGCCAGCCATTGACCTGGCTGAAGCAGGCGTAGTGCTTACTGAGCGCGAAGCCAAAAAGCTGAACCAGTACCGCGAACAGTTTAAAGCGGCCAATGCCTGGCCTACCTATGTGTTGCCGGCCCAGCCCTGGCAAGCAGGCGATACATTAAAAACAGGAGGCCTGGCCGCTACCCTGGTGCGCATTAGAGATTACAAGTTTGCCGGCTTTTATGAAGGCGAAACAGCCAGCCTGATAGTTAAAGAAATGGAACGCGGCGGCGGCATAGTTACTGCCGAAGACCTGAAGGCTTATGAGGCTAAATGGCGGCAGCCAGTGGTGGGCCAGTACAAAGGGCATAAAGTAATTTCAATGCCCCCGCCCAGCAGTGGTGGCATTGCTTTGCTGCAATTGCTACAGGGCACTGAGCACTTTCCGGTAGCTACATGGGGCTACCGACATGCCAATACGGTGCATGTCATGACAGAAATAGAACGGCGGGTGTATGCTGACCGTGCCACCCACCTGGGCGACCCTGATTTTTACCCGGTACCGCAGCAAATGCTGCTTGACAGCGCCTATATGGCCAGCCGCATTGCCACCATACAGATGGATGCCAAAACACCCTCTGGCGAGGTGAAAGAAGGCCAGGTAGAGGTGATTGAAAGCATTGAAACCACCCACTTTTCAATAGTTGATGCCCTGGGCAATGCCATTTCAGTCACGACCACCCTTAACGGCAATTATGGCAGCAAGGTATTGGTAGAAGGGGCCGGCTTTTTTCTGAATAATGAAATGGATGATTTTAGCATGAAGCCTGGCGTGCCCAACCAGTTTGGCCTGCTGGGGGCTGAGGCCAATGCCATTGCCCCAGAGAAGCGGATGCTGAGCTCAATGACGCCCACTATTGTAGAGAAAGACGGCCACCTGCTGCTGGTGCTGGGCTCTAACGGAGGCTCTACCATTATTACCCAGGTTTACCAGGCTATTATGAATGTGGTAGACCACGAGATGACGCTGCAGGAAGCAATAAACGCACGCCGCCTGCACCACCAATGGCAACCCGATGCTATTTTTATTGAGGAAGACTCAATGGCCGCCCCCCTGCGCCAAAGCCTGGAGCAGCTGGGGCATACACTGCGCAGGCAGGGCACGTTTGGTAAGTTAAACAGTATACGCCGCCTGCCCGATGGGCGCCTGGAAGGCGCAGCCGACCACAACCGGGGCGATGACACAGCGGCAGGGTATTAACACATGGCACTGTTTTACCAACCAGACCCTACAGTGGGCCAACTTACTGATGAAGAAGCCGCCCATGCCCTAAGGGTACTGCGCTTAAAGCCAGGGGCTGCCATTGAGCTGACAGACGGCAAGGGCAGCCTCTATGCTGCTGAAATTACAACTGTAGCTGGTAAGCAGTGCCATTACCGGCTTACTGCCCAGCCCCAGGTGATGCCCCGGCGCCCTTACCACCTGCACCTGGCCATTGCCCCTACCAAAAATGCCGACCGCATGGAATGGATGGTTGAGAAGTGTTGCGAAATTGGCATTGACCAGATTAGCCTGGTGCACTGCCACCACTCTGAAAGGAAGGTGCAAAAGGTAGAGCGGCTGGTAAAGAAGGCTGTGGGGGCCATGAAGCAATCGGGCAATTTGTTTTTACCCGCCATTGCGCCCATGGTGCCCTTTAAAAGCTGGCTACAGCATACTGAGGTTATCAAGGGCCAAGCCTTTATTGGGTATGTTGATGCGCACCACAATACCACCCTGCAACTGGCAGCCCTTAAGGCAAAGGGGGAGGCAAAGGGGGGCGGGCAGTATACGGTGCTGGTGGGCCCTGAGGGTGATTTTAGCCCGGAAGAGATTGAGCAGGCCCTTGCTGCTGGCTTTCAGGCTACCAGTTTTGGCCCTTACCGCTACCGCACTGAAACGGCAGGGCTGGTGGCCTGCCACACCCTGGCCATGGTTAATTATTAAAAATCAGTAGCCATGAATTCTTCTACCACCGCAATGGTATCTGCCGTTGAGTCGGTCAGGGTAACCGCTTCGTTGTAGCTAAACCGTAGTATTTGCGAGGTAATTTGTAGCAGCTGCCGTTGCGAGGTGTAGAGCACCGTGCGGTTTTGGTCAGTAAATTCCATAACCAGCGTATCAGCATTGGGGGTAAAACCTTCTTCTGGCACCTCCCAATTGCCCTGGCTAATGGTATAAATGGTGTCGTTGCTAATGCCATCAATACAATGGGCCAGCAATGAGTTGAGCACGAAGGTGTTGCTGTCGTTTCCGGCAGTATCAGTATTTTGGTAAAACAGCAGCACATTATCGCTCAGGCAGGTATCAATAGCCACCATGGCACCATTTTCAGTGCGCATAATTAATTGCCAGGTTTTAACGGTATCAGTAGCCAGCAGCCTGTCAACCTGAAAGTTGCGGAAGGGTGTAGGGCCTTCATCATCATTGGCGCAGGCAACAATGCTACCCCAAAGCAGCACCACTGTGGCCAAAAACAAGAGTTGGTTTTTCATGAATATTGCTAATAAAGGTGCAAAAGTAGCAAAAGAAGGGCACGGTGCCCCTGCTGGCTTTTACTTTTATGCTGAAGTATCTATTTTGAGCCAAATTATGGCAAAAATTATACCTAACTGAGCATATGGCACTGAATTATATATGGGTGGGTTTCTTTCTGGTGGCTTTTGTGGTGGCCCTGATTAAACTGATCTTTTTTGGCGATACTGAAATATTTACCACTTTGGTGCAAAGCACTTTTAGCAGTGCCAAGGTGGGCTTTGAAATTTCATTGTTTTTAACCGCAGTAATATCACTTTGGCTGGGGCTGATGCGCATTGGCGAGAAGGGCGGCATGGTGCAGCTCATTTATGCTGCGGTGGCGCCGTTGTTTGGCAAGCTTTTTCCTAGCCTGCCCAAAAACCACCCTGCCTTTGCCCCTATTGTGATGAACATTAGCGCCAATATGCTGGGGCTTGACAATGCGGCTACCCCGCTGGGCCTCAAGGCTATGGAAAGCATGCAGGAGGCCAACCCAAATAAAGATACTGCCTCTGACGCACAGATTATGTTTTTGGTGTTGAACACCTCAGGGCTTACGCTTTTGCCCACTACTATTATGGCCTACCGCTTTCAGTACCAGGCCGCTGACCCGTCAGATATTTTTATACCCATTTTGATTGCCACCTTTTGCTCAACGCTGGCGGGCTTAATTGTGGTGTCACTGTACCAGAAAATAAACCTGTTGAATAAAACCATATTACTGTACCTGGGCAGCCTTACTGCGCTGGTGGGGGGTATTATCTGGTACTTTCAAGGGCTTGACCAGGAAACGGTCAAGGTGTACTCATCAGTAGCCAGTAACCTGATATTGTTCAGTATTATCATATCATTCATTTTACTGGCCCTTAAAAACAAGGTAAATGTATATGAAGCCTTTATTGAAGGGGCCAAAGAAGGCTTTGGTATGGCGGTAAAGATTATTCCTTTCTTAATTGGTATGCTGGTAGCTATTGGGGTGTTTCGCGCTTGTGGGGCCCTTGATTTACTTGTTGGTGGGCTGGCAGCGTTTTTTGGCTGGTTTGGGTTAGACACCGCTTTTGTTGATGCCCTGCCAGTGGCCTTTATGAAGCCCCTGAGTGGCAGTGGGGCCAGGGCCATGATGATTGATGTGTACGAAACTGAAGGCCTGGGGGTAGATTCATTTGCCGGCAAGCTGGCCAGTGTAATGCAGGGCAGCACAGAAACAACGCTGTATGTACTGGCAGTTTATTTTGGCGCTGTAAATATTAAAAAAACAAGGTATGCCGTGCCCTGTGGCCTTATTGCTGACCTTGCAGGCATGATAGCCGCCATATTTATTGCTTATATATTCTTTTCTGGCACAGCTGCGGTAAAATAAATACTGAACTCAGTGCCTTGCCCTTCGGCACTGTTTACTTCTATTTCGCCGTGGCATTTATGAACAAATTCTTTGCACAGCATGAGCCCCAGCCCGGTGCCGGTTTCTTTGTCTGTGCCTTTGGTGCTAAAATGGCTTTCAAGGTTAAACAGCTTGCTCAGGTTTTCTTTGCTGATGCCAACCCCATTGTCTTTCACATAAATGGCTACCTGCTTACCCGTGGCCACCGCCTTGACCCATATCTTACCGCCATGCTCAGTAAATTTAATGGCGTTTGAAATGAGGTTGCGTAATATGAAGTTAAACATGTTTTTATCTGCCACCAGAAACAGGTCATCTTCAATTTCATATTGCAGGTCAATGTCTTTACGTTCGGCATTGCTTAGCATCAGGTTTACATTTTCGGCAATGACCGCCTCAAGGTCAAGCTCTTTCGGGTCATATTTAACTTTACCCATTTGGGTAGTAGCCCATTGCAGCAGGTTGTTGAGCAGGTTTGAAAAATCGCCTACTGATTTATCAAGCTTTCGCGTCAGGTCTATCACCTCTTCTTTGGTAAAATTATCACCATGGTTGTTTAACAGGTTTAATATGCCCGACACTGAATTTAAGGGGCTGCGTAAATCATGAGAGATGATAGAAAAGAACTTGTCTTTGGTGGCATTTAGTTGCTTCAGGTTGGTTTCTGATAGCTTCAGCTTTTCATTGTAGCGTTGTAGCTCTTCATTCTGGTCCTGTATTTTCTCGTTTTGCAATTGCAGCAGGGTGTTTGATTTTTGCTTTAAGCGGTACCTGCTGTTGTTAAGCACTAATAATACAGAAATAAGTAAGATAATGGCCCCAAAGGCCAGGGCCAGCCATTTATTGCGGTTGCTATGCAGCTCAGAAATTTCATTCTCAGCCCTGAGCAGGGCTATTTCGTTGTCTTTTTTACCCAAATCATACTGGGCCTGCATTTCAGTAATTTGCTGGTGCTTTTGGTCACTAAACAAAGAGTCTTTGGCGCTGGTATACATCTTATGGTAGGCCAATGCCAGCTCATAATTACCCATTTGCTGGTAAGTATCAGCTATTACGCCCAGGTTTTTAATCAGGATGGGTTTCAGGTTTAGCTGCCTGGCGTAAGCATTGCTGTTGTCAAGGGCGTCAAACGCCTGCTGGTATTCTTGCTGGGAGCTATACAGCATGCCAATTTCCTGCAAGTCAATCGCTATGCCTTCAACATCGCCAAACTCAGTGTCTATGTCTAAAGCTTTGGTTAAGTACTCAAGGGCTTTTTGAGGCTCGCCCAGAAACTTATAAGTACGGCCAATGTTATGCGTTGGGATGGCGCTTTGGCGCTGTGCGCCTTCGGCATTGTAAAGGTCGGCTGCGTTTACATAGTACTGCAATGCCCGGTGGAAGTCTTGCCGCTTATAGAGAATTTCGCCAATATTATTATAGGTACCGGCAATGCCCTGCTTATCATTGAGCTGTTCGGCAAAATCCAGCGATCGCTTAAAATAATCGAGCGCGCGTTCATCTTCATTCTGGGCATCATAAACAAGCCCAATTTGATTAAGTGCGGCCGATACAATTCTGGCATTGCCCTCCTGCTCAGCAATATTCAGGCACTGTAAAAAATAGCTGAGGCTTTCCTGATAGCCACCTTGTCTGTAGTACAAGTTGCCCATGGTATTGCATACCTGCGCCTGCAATATTTTTAATCCAAGCTCTGAGCTCAATTTAAATGCCTCCAGCCCATATTGCTCTGCCTGTTCGGGCCTTACATCTTGTAATGACAGTGCCAGGGCATGCAAGATATTTGCACGCTCTTGCCCTTCAGCATTGTGCAAGGCCAGCGAAAGAGAATCTGGCGGGTTGGTTTGCTGATACCCCAACACACCCTGTGCCATGCACAGGCAGAACAATAAACTAAACCCTATGTAGCGGGCATAGAGGCTATAATGAGCTTGCAGGCTTTTTAATAGCATCAAGAATAGCATCTAATCACTTTAGTAATTACCTAATTTACAGGTATTATGCCAATAACAAAAAGAACAACACCTATTTAGCGCATGAAGAACAAACACATGTAGTATTCTATTTCAAAATGCATGATTAACAGCAGCCGTTCTTGTTAAATGGCAGTACATGTAACGAGTATAACAAAAATAAGTTAACAAAACGTTTGCCAATTGTTATGCAAAGTAGCAATACGGTTTGGTATTGAGCATGGCAAACTGCACACCTATTTATAAACTGACATGGCATACGCATGACTATTGCGGAGTATTTACCAGTTTTATATAAGATTTTGTGGGGTTATTGTTATAATTGTTGAATCGAATGCAACAATTTGCCGGAACTCAAGTAATGACGCAATGGAAGCCAGGAAAGCAGGAATACAGAAAACCATATACGATAATGCCAAGAATCACTTTTTGGGTAACTTCCCCGAAACTTTACCTATAGAACAAGCCTATGTTCATATTGGCATGTATTTGGGCTGGATCATAGAAAATGATTTGTATTCTGAATATTTCGAAGAAGAGGCTGAGCTACAGATGATTCGCTTTAAGCGCCGTGAAATGGGTGCTACTATTTTAAGCGAGCTGTGGGATGGCTACCTGGGCTACGAACTTTTTAACAAAGAAGGCAATATGTTTTCATACTACTACTATGGTGGTGGCCTTTACCGTAGTGATTACGAAAAGATGCTGGCTGGTGATTTGCCCTCGTTGTACCACGTAGAAGATACCTGGCCAAATTACGAGAAAATAAGCACCATTATTAGTACCCGCCATTCAGACTGGCGCAAAATGATTAATTACTCTGACGAGTAGACATGTAGCGAAAAGCTACTGTTTCTCTTCTTCTATTTTGCCTTCTTGATTAATTACCAACCGCTGTAACTGGCCTGCATTGGCCTGCTTGCTGTTAATGTAATAGATAGATGTTAGCCTTGTATTAGTATCTACCTCTACCTTAACCGGTGCATCGTCAAGGCTAAACTCAACCTGGTCTGTCAACAGGCCTGCTGTATCATACCTTAGGCAAATGCCTTTGGTCAACAGGCTGTCGGGCATCTCGGTAAGCAAAGCTTCATCAAGCTCCCTATACACCAAAACTGTAGGTGCGCCCTGTTCATCCTGAATGGTAAATACCATTAAGCTATCAATTGCATATTGGGGCAACAGGTGCTGTATAGCAAAAGTATCTAGTTGTGCTACCAGGCGGTTTTCAGTAACCCTGGTAAAAAAGCCATGTGTTGGGGCAGCTTGCCCTGTGTTCTGTATTAACCCCGCCAGGTAATAGAGCGAATCGTCCTGGCTAATATGTTTGGTATGGTATTTTAGTGCGGCATGCGTGGCAGTATCTGCCGGAAGCCACATGGGTATACTGTCTTGCTGAGTCACAGCCCACAGGCTGGCTTCAACATAACCAGCCAGCCCTTGCTGTAAGGTAGCTTTTTGGCGTTGTAAGCGCTGCTGCTGCTGCTCAATATAGGTTGTAAGGCCTTGTTTACCGCCATGGCGCTGGTTGATAAACCAGGCATACTGCCTGTAGGCTTCGGCATTCAGGCAGTTTTGAAACTCACCCAGCAGGCTATCAGCCGCATTAACCTTAGCTAATAATGATTGATGGAGGGCAATTTGGGTATCAATCAAAGCAGAATCTGCCAGGGCTTTGTTATGCACCTTTGAGGCGTTGCAAACCGTATTGAGCAAAGCATTTTTAAATGCAAACAGCTTTAACAAGGCAGGGGCCTCGTCATACTGTTGCAGGCCGTTTACCATACCGCCATTGGGGTTAATAGTGTATTGGGTAAGGGTAGAGTCAACGCCTGCTTTTGCCATGTTTTGGTCCAGGGCTTTATCAAAAGTAATTAACTGTTCACGCAAAGGCAGTAGTACATTGTTTACCTCTTGCTGGCAGGCGGTGGCCCAGGCCTCGAAGTTGGCAACCGCAGGCGCATTGCTGTAAAAGTCTGGCGTAGCATTGGGTAATGGAGCCAAACCCTGTAGGGCTTCTGGCTGTGGTTGTTGGTTGTAGCTGGTTTTGGGTACCCCCTTTAACATGGCTGAATACTGAGCCAGTAACGTTTGGTAAGCCTGGTATTGGCTGGCCACTTTTAACCACTGCCTGCCCAGCAATGAGTCATACCCCAGCACCATGGCACTGTATGATGGGTACTGGTTTAACAGGGCATTGTACTGTGCGGAGGCACTATCATAATGGTGAGTGAAACCAGTAAACAAATCATTGAGTTGCTGCACGGTATCTGCATAGTTCATGAGCTGAACGTCACGATCTTTAATGTCATCATGAACATCGGCCAGTTTAATGCCAAACTTACCCGTGCGCAGGTCACGCCTGTTAAACTGCTGGTAATACTCATCGCGCTTTTTTACTTCTTTTTCAGTAATGAGTGTCAGGGCCGAGGCAAAATATTGCCGGGCGCTATCTACATACTGGTTTAAAGTATCCTGTGCCTGTAAAATATCAGTATTGTAGGCCTTATACTCATACAAAAGCCCCAATTGATAGTGGGCATTAGGGAAGTCAGGCTTCTGCGTTAAGAAAGTATAGAGAAAGGGTTGGGCATCGTCATATTTTTTTGCGTTAAGCAGCAGGTACAGGTCTTTGTATTTTACTTTTTGGCTTAAAGTAATTGTAGGCATACCAGGCAATAGCAAGAGAAGCAGGAAGGCAATTTTGAGTTTCATATAGTAATATTTGGTGTAAATATAGCAAAAAATAGGCCAACAACTGGTTGGCTTTAAAATGTATAGTTGCCTTACAACCAGTAAGTAACTAAAAGCACTGGTTATAAAAAAAATAGCCGGCTGGTAAATTATACCAGCCGGCTATTGTTATTTGCCAAACTTGTTTCTAAGCTGATTGAGCTTATCTTCCATATTATCGGGCCTTCCCTGCTGGCCCCCTCGCTTTTTTCGGGGCCCTTTTTTGGGCTGCTCAGCAGCAAAAGGATCAGCTTTCATTGATAATGAAATTCTTTTTCGGGGCTCATCAACCTCAAGCACAGTTACCGTTACCTTTTGTTGCACAGTCACTACATCTGCCGGGTTGCTTACGTACCGATCGGCCAAATGGCTAATGTGCACCAGCCCATCCTGGTGTACGCCAACATCAACAAAGGCCCCAAAATTGGTTACATTGGTTACAATGCCTGGCAGCTGCATGCCTACCTTCAGGTCGGCTATTTCGTTCACACTTTCTTCATACGCAAATGCTTCAAACTGCTCACGGGGGTCGCGCCCAGGCTTTGCCAGTTCAGCCACAATATCTTTCAGGGTAGGCAGCCCCACCTCATCAGAAACGTATTTTTGAAGGGGTATTTGCTTGTGCAGGCTTTCTTTGGCCACCAGGTCATTCACCTTGCAGCCCAGGTCATTGGCCATTTGCTCTACAATGGCATAACGCTCAGGGTGCACGGCACTACTATCTAAAGGGTTTTTACCGTTACGTATGCGCAAAAAACCGGCGGCCTGTTCATAAGCTTTGGCCCCCAGCCTGCTTACCTTGAGCAGCTCATTCCGTGTGGCAAAGGGGCCGTTTTCATTGCGATAGTCTACTATATTCTTTGCCAGCTGTGGCCCTAGACCTGAAACATAGGTAAGCAGCTCTTTACTGGCTGTGTTTACTTCAACCCCAACGGCGTTTACACAACTCATTACGGTATCGTCAAGGCTAAGCTTTAAAGCGGTCTGGTCTACATCATGCTGGTACTGCCCTACCCCAATTGATTTAGGGTCAATTTTTACCAGCTCGGCCAGTGGATCCATGAGCCGCCGCCCAATAGAAACTGCCCCACGTACTGTCACATCATGATCGGGAAATTCATCACGGGCAACTTCTGAAGCAGAGTAAATAGAGGCACCACTTTCATTAACCATGATTATAATGATGCTTTTAGGTAGCCCCAACTGCTTAATAAACTGCTCTGTTTCACGGCTGGCAGTGCCATTACCCACAGCAATGGCTTCTATATTAAACCGCTCACACAAATGTTTAATGGTAGCCCCTGCTTCCATGGTTCTTTTTTGCGGGGCGTTAGGAAATATGGCTTCATAATGCAGCAATGCGCCCTGGGCATCAAGGCAAACTACCTTGCAGCCGGTACGAAAGCCCGGGTCAACACCAAGTACTCTTTTCTGCCCCAATGGCGCAGAGAGCAGTAGCTCGCGCATATTTTTAGAAAATACCTTGATGGCCTCTTCATCGGCCTTTTTCTTGGTTTGAAGGCGCACCTCTGTTTCGAGCGATGGTTTCATTAACCGCCGGTACCCGTCTTTTACGGCCAGCTCTATCTGCTCTGAGGTAGGCCCTTGTGCCGTTACAAACTGGTTGTTCAGCAAAAAGCTGGCATCTTCATCGGGCGGTGCTGTATCCAGGCTTACTACCATTTCTTTTTCGGCCCGGCGCATGGCCAGTACCCGGTGCGATGGGGCCTTGGCCACGGGTTCTTCCCAGTCAAAATAGTCTTTAAACTTTTTGCCATCTTCTTCCTTACCAGGGATTACTGCTGCCTTGAAAGTACCTTTTTCAAAAAACAGTTTACGCATGGCCTCTCTGGCCTGGGCATCTTCATTAATACGCTCGGCAATAATATCTCTGGCCCCCTGCAAAGCTTCATCAGCATTGGCTACCCCTTTCTCTTCATCTATGTATTTGGCAGCCTCGCCGGTTACGTCACCACCCTTCTGTTCAAATAACCAATCGGCCAGGGGCTGCAGGCCCTTTTCTTTGGCAGCGGTGGCCCGTGTTTTTCTCTTTGGCCGGTAAGGCAGGTAAATATCTTCCAGGCGGGCCATGGTATCGGCATCCATTACCTGCTGCTCTAACTCATCGGTAAGCTTCTCCTGCTCTTTGAGCGACTTAATAATGGCCTCCTTGCGCTTGTCCAGCTCGCGCAACTGGGCCACCCTATCGCGTATATTAGTCACGGCCACCTCGTCAAGGCTGCCTGTTTGCTCTTTACGGTACCGTGATATAAACGGCACGGTGGCCCCACCATCTAATAACTCAATAGTTGCCGATACAAAACGGCCCTGAAGGCCAAGCTCTTCGGCAATTTGCTTAAAATGATCAGTATGCGTCATAAACTCTTATAAAGTAAACTGCCTGTTACAGCAATTAGGGCAAGGCTATTACCTGCCCAGATTGCCATACAAAAGACTGGGTTTGTCAATAAGGGATGCAAAAATAAACATTGCCAACAAGCGTGGAAGCGTTGATGAAAAAATAAGTACATACCTGGGGGTATACACCCCTCGGATACCTCGGCAACTTACTGAAGAGCAGCCTTTAAAAAATTAAAATACCCAATTTAAAGCCACCTCTAAACATAATGCCACTGTAGGCATAGTTTGTCATGTAATCGTCATAAAGGCGGGCATTAGGTACCGGCAGGGTTACTGAGCTGTACCTGGCTGCCAGCCCAAGGTGCACATCAGCAAAAAAACGGCTGCCAATGGCGTAATGCCCACCCACTAGAAATGATAAGGTATACCTGCTAATGGCCATTTCCTGGTCTGTCAGCTCAGCCACAAGCACTTCAAGCCCATCTTGAATGCGTGGCACAAACTGCTCACCAAAATAAGTCACTGTAAAGTTGTGGTAAGCCGGCCCAAAGGCCAGGTAGTAATTGTTTGGGTACCAATGCCCCCCACCCATATATTGTTTAAGCAGGGCCTCAATGCCAAAGCCCTTGAGCTGGTCTCTCCGCAGCGTTGTTGACTCATCATTAAAATAAGGCACCTCACCCGAGTTATACTGCAAGCCCAACAGGGCATGAAACTTACCAAAGGTACCGGTCAGGGGCATTTCACCTTCTACCCGAAGGCCTTTTTCTACCAGGTATTGGGGCATTACTGCCAGTGAATATTTAAAGGGTTTAACCTGTGCCCTGGCGTGGCCCGCCATGAAGAGTAATAACAACAAAAAGTAATAAGAGCCATGCCTTAATGGCACGGCCCTTTGCAATATATTTTTCATGAAACCTTTTAGTTTGATGCAATTTCGCCACCAAGTACACTCAGCTTGCTTAGCAGCTCTAATGATTCACCAGTATAATCATACTGATACAGCCCGTCACTGCCAATAACCAGCAGGTTGCCGTTTAAAGGTATTACATCGTTGGCAGAAATATCGTCAAAATGCTGCAATAACTGTAAGTTTTGCACATCAGTAGCATCAAATACCTTGAGCCCGTCATCACATACAAAAAGTAAGTTGCCGTCAACACCTAACCCCCTGGGGCCATCCATAGGGTAAATAGCCAGCAATTGTGGGTTGTTGAGGTCGGTAATGTCAAGTATATCTAGCTGGTTGTCAATACGGCCACAACCTGCCCTGCCAGAGCGCAAGGTTACGTAGGCATAAGTATCGTCAGCCACAACAGGGTCGCAGGCAAACAGGTGCTCAAAAAGGCTCAGGAACTGGGGGTTATCAGGGGTGCTGATGTCGTAAATGAACACACCGGTTTGGGTGCCGATAAACAGGTTGGTGCCCCTGCTGAATATGGTTTCAATGGTGCCCCAGTCTAAGAACTCATCTAGCAAAAACACTGGTTGTGCCGTGTTGTCAATATTGAATATTTTCAGGTTGGTGTTATCAACCGTATACAGGTAGTTGCCTGCAATGGTAAACCTTGCTGTAGAACCACCCACACCGGCCGGACTGTTGGGGGCACTTTCAGAGAAGCTGATATCGTTGTCGTTTTGGCAGGCTACGGCTATCAATAGTACACCAATATATAGTATAGATTGAATGCTTTTCATAGTTATTCTGGTAAAGTCCATTGAATGATGATGGTATTATCTGGGCGGTTCCCTTCCTGATACTTGGCAGGTATAAAGTTCAGGTCAGGAGGTAAGGCATCAGGAAAAATATTTCTGGTTCTGGCCACTTCAACTATCTGGGTAAGGTCTGAAGCATCAAGTGTAACCAGGTCAGTGGCATTATCAACATACAGGTTACTGCCTTTGGCAGCTACATCAATACAACCGGGCACTTTTACAAAGGCCAGGTTACGGGGGTTGCGGGGGTCGGTATTATCAACAATATGCAGCCCTTTGTAGCGCTCTGTTATGTAAATGTACCTGCCCTGAATGTATATCTTGGCTGCATCAATAATATCACGGGGGGCTTCTGTAGTAATAGATTGCTCCAGCTGTGAACGTTCCATCAATACTGGCAGATAGGCAGTTTCGGCCTGCTCATCTGGGCCAAAACCAAAGCCTCCGTCGTCTACATCACAGGCACTGAGCAACCAACCAATCAGGAAGAGACAAAGTAGAAAAGTATTCTTCATAGCAACGCGTTAAAGGTGAATAGTCAAAGTTATTGATTCTAATGTTTGATAGCCGACAACTGCCCAAATAAACCCTGCAAATTTGCCACACATTGGGCAGCATTTCGTTATTTGCAGCATAAGCATACTGTGCAGTTATAGCTGCCTTGCTTTGGGCTACCAATGGTTAGACACAACTACTAGCCAAAAGGTGGTAAAGCACTTAAAATATTTTGACAGCTACCTTTGTACTTATGGTATGGTAAGTGACATAACCCTACTTTGTAATGTTTAGCAGATATAAAAAACTATCAAAAAAACACCGGGGCAATATTGAATGGGCCATTTTTCTGGGTGTAGTTATTTTTTTGTATGCCACAGGCCTGCATGTTGAAGTAATTGGCCGCCTACAGGGCCTGATTGTACAAACTGGCCTGAGGCAGCCAGATACCTCACCGGCCAACAACAACCTGCCCAACACCAGTTATGCCATGACACTTACTACATTAGATGGCCAGAGGGTGCCGTTAAGCAACTTTCAAGACAAAACTGTTTTTTTAAACTTCTGGGCTACCTGGTGCCCTCCATGCATTGCTGAAATGCCCGACATACATGCCCTATATCAACATGAAGCTGCGAAAGATGTGGCTTTTGTGATGGTATCTGTAGATAAAGACTTAGATAAATTAAAATCGTTTTTAAAACGTAAAGGTTATACTTTTCCTGTGTATCGTTTAGCTGGTGGTGTGCCTGCAGAGCTATACAGCAAATCAGTCCCTACCACCATTGTAATTGCACCTAAGGGCCAGTTAATGATGAAGCATGAAGGTATTGCCAGCTATAATACACAATCATTCCGTAACTTTTTGCAACAGGTAAATGCCGGCAAACCATCGGCTTTACAGCAGTAAAATAGAACTTAATAAAGATTCCATACGAATAAACAGCCCTTTACTTACTGATTAAACTTTATTATGTACCAATACATCAAATGTAATCAGGTATATTAGTGAATTATTTTAAATTTACTGGTATTACGCTAAGATGATTATTGGCAACATGAGAAGCATCGTACTTCTAGTATTTACATTGCTATGTGTAACGGTAGGCACAGCGCAAATTGTGGTAGACTCATTGAAGGCCAAGCTAAAAAGTGCCGAGGGTATTGAACGAGTTGACATTTTAAATGAACTGTACCGACAGTACCATAATAATGAGCCTGTGCTTGCACTGTCTTATACGCGAGAGGCCCTGGAAATTTCTAAAAGAATAGGCTACACCAAAGGTGAAGCCCGTTGTATGAACAACATTGGTGTTACTTTTAAAATGAGAGGTAATTACGACCAGTCATTGAAGCATTATGTAGATAGTTATAAGTTGTACAACACCATTCAAGACGAAGAAGGCCTGGCTATGGTTTACAACAATATTGGCACCATATACTCAATTAAAGGTCAGTATGATCAAGCCCTTGATAATTACATCAGTTCGTACAAGCTGTTGAAAAAAACCGGAGACAAAAACAGAGTAATTGGTTCATTGAATAATATTGGCAACATATACCGCGAAAAGAAAGACAATAACAAGGCACTAGAGTATTACCTACAGGCACAAGAGTTGTACAACCAGCTTGAACGCAAAGAGGTAGCCTTTGAGCCCTTAACAAGTATTGGCAATATTTATTTTGAGAAGAAGGACTATGAGAATGCTAAAAAAAGCTACTTCGAGTCGTTTGATATTGAGCGGATGAACAAAGACCTGTACGGGCAGGCCTTTGCTTTGCATAACCTGGGTATTGTGCATCACAAAACAGAAGAGTACCATGCCGCTATAGGCTTTCAAAAAAAGGCACTTGAGCTGGCCCAGGAGATTAACAGTATGCCGTTAATGGATAATATTTACAAGGCACTGTCTGAAAGTTATTATGCCAATGACAATATAGTAGAAGCTTACCAAGCTTTGCAACTGCATTTGGTGTTGAAAGACAGCCTGATGAACGATCGTGTTTCAAAGCGCATACAGGAAATTGAGCTGGCTTTTCAGTTTGAAAAAGAAGAAAACGAAATAGAGCTGTTGAAACGCGACAAAGACATTATTAGCCTCAGGTATAAGAATGAACGCATTACCGTGCTATTGTTCATTATGGGTGGGGTGGTACTTATGTCATTGTTAATTGCTTTGTCAAGAAAAATACTTGGTAAAAAACCACGCCGAATCATATAAAACTTTTGATATGAAAGCCTGCCTTGCAGTGCTTATGCTTTTATTTGCCCTTATTACTGAAGTGGGCCATGCCAGCACCTTTACCGACAGCTTAGAAGTGCAATTAAGCCTGGTAAAAGGTACTGACAAGGTAGACGTATTGAATGAACTTTTTAAGGCTTACCGCAATAATGACCCCACTAAAGCCTACCTGTATGCTGAAGAGGCCTTGCAATTATCGAAACAACTCGAGTATAAATACGGGCAGGGCCTTGCTCTGAATAACCTGGGGGTATACTACAAAAACCTGGGCCGACTAGACGAAGCCCTGAGGCTTTTCATTGAATCATTAAAAATACAGGAGGATCTGCAAAACCAGCAACGTATTGCCTTTACCCTCAGCAATATTGGCAACATACATATGATCAAGGCTGATTATGATAAAGCCCTGGACTTTTACACACAGGCCCTGACGGTTTTTAAAGAGCTTGGGGTGCCTGCCTATATTATAAGAATATACAATAATATTGGCAACGTGTATTATGCCTATCAAAACTTTGCAGAAGCACTGCGTTATTATGAGCAAGCTGCAGCACTGGTAGCCCAGAGCGGGCAAAATGATGTGCCCTTTGATTTACTGACCAACCTGGGCAATATTTATTACCAGCAAAATGATTACAAACAGGCCCTTGCTTACTACTTTGAGTCGCTTGAGGTAGAGCGCCGTGTACAGAATAAATACGGGCAGGCAAAAGCACTATTTAATATAGGTGAAACACACCGAGCCGACCAGCAATATAATGAAGCCACCAAGTACCTGAACCAGGCCCTTGATATTGCCCTGACCCTGGGCGATAAGGAGTTGCTTTCGAGTATATATGCCTCAATGGCCAACACCCATTTTGCGGCCGATAACTTTGCACAGGCATTTTTGTACCTGCGTTTCCACATGACGGCAAAAGACAGCCTCATTAATGCAGAAACCTCTAAAAAGCTGGCTGAGCTTGAAACTATTTACGAAACCGAAAAGAAAGAAAAGGAAATTGAACTACTCAAGAAAGAAGATGAGAATAAGGAGCTGCAAATAAGAAATGCCAATATCAGGTTGTTTGGGTCAATATTTGTTTTGATGAGTGTATTGGCCCTGGCAGTACTGATTTATCTTAAATATGTTGAAAACCAAAAAGCCAAAAGGCTGCTTGAGCAGCAAAACCGAGACATTGAAGCGCAAAAGGAAATTATAGAAAATAAAAACCAGGATATTACAGACAGCATACAATATGCTAAAAGTGTACAGGAGGCCATTATTAACCGCAATGATATTAGCAGGGGCCTGCCCAATGCCTTTGTACTTTTTAAACCCAAAGATATTGTTAGCGGTGACTTTTACTGGTATTCAAAAAACGGCAGTAAACAGATTGTTGCCGTGCTTGACTGCACAGGTCATGGCGTAGCCGGTGCATTTATGACCATTATTGGCAATTCTATTCTGAACCAGTTAGTGAATGAGCAGGACATTTGGGACCCTGCCGAAATTTTGCACCGCCTTGACTGGAAAGTGCGCGACACCCTGCGCCACCATAAGGCCAAGTCAACCAGTCACGGCATGGATGTAGGCCTATGCTGCATAAATAGTAATGACAATACCATTACGTTTTGTGGTGCGCGCCGGCCATTGTATTATATACGCAATAACCAGTTTTTTGAGGTGAAGGGCAATAAGTTCTCAATATCAGATTCACTGGTTGAATACAACAAGATATTTGACAACCAACAAATACCCTACAACAAGGGTGACGTCTTTTACCTTACTTCAGATGGGTATGCCGATCAGTTTGGTGGTGAACAAAACCGAAAGTACATGGTAAAAAAGCTAAAGCAGTTTTTACTTAAGTTTCATCAAGACACCATGCAAAACCAAGAGGAGCGGCTAGAAATAGAAATAGACAACTGGAAGGGCTTTAACGAACAAACTGACGATATGCTTGTCATTGGCTTTAAGGTATAGTTTCTTGGCAGCTGCCTAATGCTAAACTACTTTTTGCCTTCTGCGCCTTCTGCCTTGCGATTTAATGGTCATACCAGCCATACGGTACAGTAACCTGGCGGCTACGTTTTCATCCCATTGTTTTTTGCCAGGAGCAACCTCTACCAAATCAAATCCAATGATGGTTCTGCCTGATTCTGCCAGTACCTTTAATAAATACACAACCTGTTGGTAGCTTAAGCCACCTGGCACTGGTGTACCTGTAGCCGGGCATAGTGAGGGGTCTAAGCCGTCAATATCAAGGCTTAAGTACACTTTGGCAGGTAATTGAGAAACTATTTCTTCACACAAATGATGCCATTGGCGCCCGCGGTAAGCTTCTTCTTGCAGTTGCCCGTCAAAATAACAAATCACTTTCTTATCTTCTCTAATCAGATCGGCTTCTTCCTGGCACAGATCTCTTACCCCTACCTGCACCAGCCTGCTCACTTCAGGTAACTGCATGGCATTGTACATAATAGAGGCGTGCGAATGGGTGAAGCCTTCATATGCCTTGCGCAAGTCGGCATGGGCATCTATTTGCAAAATACCAAAATCGCCTGCATGCTCTGCCAGCGCACGCAACAAGCCATAAGGGGTACTATGGTCTCCGCCAACCAAACCAACAAGCTTCCCCCCTTTAAGCAGCTTCAGGCAACTTTCATATACCCAGGTGTTGAGTGCTTCTGAAGCTTCATTTACCTGATCAATTATGCTTTGCGCATTGGGCAGTTGCTCACCGTTTTCAAGTGCTTCAAGGTAGGGTGCCACTTCGGCACGTAAAGCATCACTTTTTTGCTGCCATTGTTGTGCTACCGGCAACATAAACATACCCGACTGCCACACATTAGGCATATCTGGCTGATATAGATCTATTTGTGATGACGCCTCAAGTATAGCTGCCGGGCCTTCAGCAGTGCCGGCATGGTAGCTAACTGTAGCTTCCCAAGCCACAGGCAAAAAAATCATCCATGAATCATCTAAACCATTTGGTAAACCAAAAATACTACCTTTTTGCCCTACCTCGTTTGGGTTATAAGTATCTTTCTTTTCCGTAATTCCCTGCATAAATATGAGTGGCTTTCTCTACAAGTCGTTCAAAAATCGCTTTATATAATTAGGTAATGCAAAAGCACTTTGGTGCACTTCTGCATTGTAATATGATAATTTGTGTGTTTCAGCAAAGGTAGCAGCCTTTTCAGCAAATAAACTTTTTCTGGGGTTAATATTCCCTTTTGCACAAAAAGAAAAGCTCCAAAGCCCTGTTGGGTAAGTACTTACGTGCACCAGGTAGCAAAACACCCTGCTTACCCCAAAGCAGGCATGCAGGCTTTTGTAATTACCTGCAAACCGGCCCTTATCAAAACCTGGGGTACCAGTACGTGTAACCAGTATGCCCTGCGCTGTTAACAACCGATGCACATGCTGAAACAAAGTAATTTCATCTGCTTCCATATCAATTATATCGGCATCAATTATTACTAAATCAAATACCCCTGCAGGTTGCTTTTTAACATACTCTACACCATTGGCAATCACCAGCTCAACTCTGGGGTCATTTAATCCGGCACTTAAACCTGGCATAAAGGCCTTAGCAGCTTCTACAACGGCCTGATCTATTTCTACAATAACTACCCGTTCTAATTGTTGATGCCGCAACAGCTCTCGTGCTACCCCTCCATCTCCACCGCCAATTACCAGTACACGGTTAATTGCATTGCTGGTAAACATGGGTACATGGGCCGCCATTTCATGGTAAGCCACCTCGTCGGTTTCTGTACAGGTAATTACCCCATCAAGGGTAAGCATGCGTCCAAACTGGTGGGTGTCATACACCTCAATGTTTTGGTAGCGTGTTTGCTTTTCAAACACCTTATCGCCTGCATGCCTTATTGAAACGGCTATATCATCGTGCAGCTCTGTAAACCAGATGCTGTCTCTGTCGCTTTGTATGGGTGTGGTTTTCGTACCTTTTGGCGGTGCCATAGTTTCATTGGGTGGCCCTAGTAATGCCTGTTGCCCCCTACCCATTTCAATGGCAGCCCCATGATTAGCTTCAAAAGCTACCTCTAAGGCTTTATAAGCCTGCCATGGGTCTACGCTGTCACCGCAGGTAAATACATCTACTGCGGCAAACCCATACTCAGGCCAGGTATGAATGGCCAAATGGCTTTCCTGAATCACCACAACCCCAGAAACACCATATGGTGTAAAATGGTGAAAGGTAGAATTGATGATGGTAGCCGCTGCTTTTCTGGCGGCTTGTTCCATACTTTTTTTGATGTATACTACATCATTGAGCAAATTTGGTTTGCAGCCAAACAACTCTACCAATACATGACGGCCCAGTGCCCTCATAAACAACAAATTAAACTTATAAAGTTAGCCCTGCTGGTTAATCAATTGGGCAGGCGAGGTGTAGCCAGCCAATATTGCAGTCCCTTCAGATACCTCGGCCCATGTCAGTTGGTTAAATCGTAATTCCATCACGCTACCAGGCGCCATATTTGGAACGTTTTCTTTGGTAAGGTACTCGCTCAGGTAGGTAACGCCAGGGTTATGTGCCACCAACAATACCTGTTGTTGCCTTTCAGGAATTTGATTAACCACAGCCAGAAGACTGCGTACAGAAGCCTCGTATACTTCTACCTCCAAGACGATCTTCTGTTCGTCATATTTTAGCTGCTCGGCCAAAATCTGGGCAGTATCCTTAGCTCTGAGTGCTGTGCTGCAAATCATGTAATCGGGGCTTTGGTACTGGTCAAACAAATGTTTACCAACAACACTGGCGTCACGAATGCCTTTACCCGATAGTGGCCTTTCGTGGTCTTTTTGGCCTAATTCTGCATCAGTAGCATGGGCATGGCGAACCAAAAATAAGGTGCGAGACATTGATCAGGAAAGAGGTTAACGAATAGAGGAAATATATTTTTAATGTTTTAAATATAACGAATTAGCAAGGATAATATATCTTTGATTGCGCTTTTACGCATATTATAGAACATTATTTGCATAAAAATAGACCCTGAAGCACCCAATGCCTAAAAATTTAGTCATAGTTGAGTCGCCTGCAAAAGCTAAAACCATAGAAGGGTATCTTGGTAAAGACTACAAAGTTACCTCTTCCTATGGCCACGTACGTGACCTGCCCAAGGGCGGCAAAGCCATTGATATTGCCAATGGTTTTAAGCCTACTTATGAGGTTAGTAAAGATAAGGTAGATGTCATTAAAGAGCTGAAAAAGCTGGTGAAGGAATCTGAACTGGTATACCTAGCCAGTGATGATGACCGTGAGGGCGAAGCCATATCCTGGCATTTAATGGAAACACTAGGGCTGAAAGATGTAGCCACCAAACGCATCGTTTTTAGGGAAATTACCAAACCAGCCATTAAAAAAGCCATTGATAACCCCCGCGGCATTGATATTGACCTAGTAAATGCTCAACAGGCACGCCGTATTTTAGACCGCCTTGTGGGTTTTGAACTATCACCCATACTATGGAAAAAGATTAAGACGGGCCTCTCTGCCGGCCGTGTACAGTCTGTAGCCGTAAGGCTGGTGGTAGAACGTGAGCGCGATATTGATAAGTTCGAGCCTAAATCGGCCTTCAAAGTAATTGCCCTCTTTAATCTTGATGGCGGTAAAACTTTACAGGCAGAACTACCCAAAAAG
>CAZXTW010000006.1:0-5295 GCA_964643525.1 uncultured Roseivirgaceae bacterium | reverse complement strand
CTTGAATTTCTAGAAGCCTGCAAAGCCGCTTCATTTAGCATTGAAAACCTAGAAACCAAGCCTAAAAAGCGTTCGCCTGCACCTCCGTTTACCACTTCGACCCTGCAGCAGGAAGCATCGCGAAAGCTAAGCTTCTCTGTTTCGCAAACCATGGCCCTTGCCCAGCGTTTATATGAGGCCGGTAAAATATCTTACATGAGAACCGACTCACTCAACCTCTCTGAGGAAGCAGTAAATGGGGCAAAGGCGGCCATTACCAATGCATTTGGCAGCAACTACGTACAGGTAAGGCGCTATAAAACTAAAGCAGAAAGTGCCCAGGAAGCGCACGAAGCCATTCGCCCAACTGATTTTTCTGTACGTGATGCCGGCAATGACCGCAATGAGCAGCGCTTGTATGATTTAATCAGGAAAAGAGCCATTGCCTCGCAAATGGCCGATGCACAAATAGAAAAAACAATTGCCACCATTGGCATCTCTAACTCACCACTAAAGCTTACGGCTACCGGTGAAGTAATCAAGTTTGAGGGCTTTCTGAAAGTATATATAGAAAGCACAGATGATGATGACGATGACAGCAATCAGGATACCTCAGGCATGCTGCCACCCTTAGAAGTAGGGCAGGCGCTACAGTTGAGGCAAATAACTGCAAGGCAGGGCTTTTCAAGGCCTCCGGCACGCTTTACAGAGGCAAGCCTGGTAAAAAAGCTTGAAGAAATGGGCATCGGCAGGCCCTCTACCTATGCCCCTACTATCTCTACCATACAAAAACGCGGATACATTCTGAAAGAAAACCGAGATGGCAAAGAGCGGAACTATAAAGAATTGACTCTGAAAGAAGGGCAAATTTCAAGCGAAGTAAAAACGGAAACGACGGGAGCAGAAAAGGCCAAGCTTTTTCCTACCAATATAGCCATGGTAGTCAATGACTTTCTGGTTGAGCACTTTCCGAACGTCATAGACTTTTCTTTTACCGCAAATGTAGAGAAAGAGTTTGACGAGATTGCCAGCGGCCAACAGCAGTGGAACATGATGATTGACAGGTTCTACAGCAAGTTTCACCCCAAAGTTGAAAAGACTGAAAACATTGACCGCTCTGAGGTTGACTCGTCGCGGCATCTGGGCCAACACCCCGATACTGGCGAAGACGTGGTGGCACGCATTGGTCGCTTTGGTCCTTTGGTGCAAATTGGTGAAGCTACCGATGACAAAAAGCCCCGTTATGCCAGCCTCAAAAAAGGACAGTACATTGAGAGTATCTCTTTAGAAGATGCCCTTGAGCTGTTTAAACTCCCTAGAGATGTTGGCCTTTATGAAGACAAAAAAATGGTTGCTGCCATTGGGCGGTTTGGGCCTTATATACGCCATGACAGTAAGTTTTACTCTATTGGTAAAACCGAAGACCCTTTGAGCATTACTGCCGAGCGGGCAGTAGAAATAATTGAAGCTAAGCGAAAAGCCGATGCTGAAAAGTTCATCAAATCGTTTGATGAAAACCCTGATGTACAAATCTTAAACGGCCGCTGGGGCCCATACATTAAGGTGGGTAAAAAGAATGTAAAAATCCCTAAAGATACAGACCCCAAGAGCCTCACACTGGCCCAGTGCCTTGAACTGGCAGAAAAAGCAGCTGAAAAAAAACCAAGAGGCAAGAAAAAGAAGTAAAAACATTACGGGCTACCCAAAGCCTAAACCCCCTGTACCAATCACTACACCACACCCAAACCGTGGTGTAGGGATTTTTTTTTGCCTACATTAAAGCAATTGTACCTGCTTGTTAACTAAAGATGATTATATTTCAAGCTTAAGAATAGGCATTGTTTGCTAAAAGCTGTTAAATCAATCATTAGGTAACACACGGAATTAGAAAGGGTATAGCCTTGCTAGTATGAGTTCTATTAATCAGCACTTGTTTCATCCCGGTAGCATTAAAGGCAAGTTTACATGGGCCACCATGGGTTGTGCATTATTGGCCCTGTTCTTTGCAATGAGCACTTTATTGCTTAGAAACAACGCTGCCACCATTAGCCATAACCTTAGCCAACAGCTACAACCTACCTATACCGCATTACAACAGCTAAAAAGTAATTGTAATGAGGCCACTGTGTTGTTAAGCAGCTACGCTTATGAACCCCGCCAAAGCACAAAACAAATAATTATTGATCAAGTTATTGCACAGGCTACAGCCGCTATTGACATCATTAGCGATACTTTAATAGCGGGCAACCTGCTTGACTTTAACCAGCGCAGGGAGCTAAAAGTACAGTATGCCAGTATCAGGGCTAAAGTAATTGATGAGCTGAACAAGGCCGCTTCGGTTAGCTTAACCAACGAAATAAACAACACAGTACTGCCACAAATTATTGAACTGAACAGGCTGGCCGAACGCCCAGTAGCCAGCGTACAGCTGGCTATTACACAAGCCCAGCAAAAACTAAACACGCTGCATAAACAATTACTAACCCTGGGCATTGTTTTTATATTGATCATGGCATTATACCTGGGGTATATTTTGTGGCGCTATAGTAAATTAAACCAGCAAATAGCCCCCTACCAAAAAGTGGCACATCAGCTTGGTGAGGGCAATATTCCTCAAATGTTACCGCAAAGCCATGATGAGACACATGCCCTGCGCAATTACTTAAACCAGTTTTTTGAGCAATTACAGCAGGTAAAAAGCTTTGCCCAAAGGGTTGGCCAGGGCGAATTTGACAATGACATTACTGTCTTTAATAACCAGGGCGACCTGGGTGGCTCACTGTTTGAAATGAAAGAAAGCCTGAGTAAGGTAGCCAAGGCTGATATACAGCGCAACTGGGTTAATGAGGGGTTTGCCCGCTTTGGAGATATCTTGAGGCAAAATGATGATCTTGAAAAGCTGGCAGATGACCTGGTATCTCAATTAGTTAAGTACCTTGATGCCAACCAGGGCGCTTTGTTTTTGGTTACTGAAGATGATGCCAGCAACCAACCTTACTTGAAACCCAGAAGCTGCTATGCCTACAACAAGCACAAAATGCTCAATGCCACCTTTTTATTAGGCGAGGGACTGGTTGGCAGAGCCTGGCAAGAAAACGACACCATATTCATTACTGAAATACCCGAAAACTACATTAATATAAAATCAGGCCTGGGTGGTGCCAACCCTACCTGCATTGTGGCACAACCCTTGACACATAACGACAGAGTAATTGGCGTTATAGAGGTCGCCTCGTTTCAGGTTATCCCTCCTTACCGTCTAGAGTTTATCAAACGACTGGCAGAAAACATTGCTTCGACTATTGCCACTACTTTTGGCAATGAAAAAACCAAAGACCTGCTTGAAGAAGCTCAGCAAATGACTGAGGAAATGAAGGCGCAGGAAGAAGAAATGCGCCAGAATATGGAGGAATTACAGGCTACGCAGGAAGAGATGCGCCGCACCCAACTTGATGTTAAAACAAAAGAGCATAACCTGAGCGGTGTTATTAATAATACCAATGACACCATTTTTGCCATTGATACCCAATACCGCATAACAGTAGTGAACGATGCTTTGCGCCAACGGTATGCCAAACTGGGTATTAGCCTCAAGGCTGGCATTAATATTTTTGATGTATTACCCACAGAAAAATGGGAGCACTGGAAGGCCCGCTATGACCGGGCACTTTCTGGCGAGCGGTTTAAAAAAGTAGAAAAAACCACCGGTACCGCTGGCACACAGTGGTCAGAAACATTCCATAACCCCATCAGAAACAACCAGGGGCAAGTGGTTGGGGTATCAGTTATATCCAGAGATATAACTGAAGTTGTGAGCATGCAGGAAGAAGTGCGCAAGAAACAATCGGTAGTAAATACCCTGATCAACAACACAGACGAAACTTATTTTGCCATTGACCTGCAGTACCGCATTACAGTAGTCAACGACACTTTAAAAGGCCGCTTTGAAGCCTCAGGCATATCCTTAAAAGCAGGTGACTACATCTTCGACAAGCTACCCAAAGACACCCACACCGTGTGGAAAGAACGCTACGACAGGGCATTGAAGGGTGAAAGCTTCATCATACCGCAAGAGCGAAAGGTAAACGAGCAAACCTTGTATATTGAAGGGTATTACAACCCAATTAAAGACGAAGAGGGCAACATCATTGGTGCTTCAGTCATGTCAAAAGATATTACCCGCCAAAAAAGGGCTGAAGATGAAGTGAAGGCACTCAAAGCCAAGTATGGCAGTACTTAAAGTGGTTGCACTACCATACTCTTGGCGTTCATAAACTCTTTAATGCCAGGTGCTGCCAGCTCCCTGCCATAACCTGAATACTTAATGCCTCCAAATGGTATTGCCGGTGCTGAGGCTGTACGGTTATTTACAAAAACGGCACCGCTGTCAATTTGTAAAGCCACCTGCTGTGCTTTATCAGTATCAGTACACCATACAGAAGCACCCAACCCATACTTTGACCAGTTGGCCAGAGCAATAGCTTCCTGGGCGTTATCTACTGCTATAATGGACGCTACTGGCCCGAATAATTCTTCATCAAAAGCAGCCATACCCGGTCTTACCTGTGTTAACAGGGTAGGCGGGTAAAAAGAAGGCACATCAGGTAGTAACGGCCCCTGGTAATGCAGCACTGCACCTGCTGCTACTGAATCTTCTACCTGTTGCTGTAGGGTAGCTGCCAGGTCGGGGCGGGCCAGTGGGCCATACTGCGTGTCGTCATCCATGGGGTTACCCAATTTTAAGGCCGCCATCTGGTGGGTTAACTCAGCTAAAAAATCATTGTATAAGGGCTTTTCAACAAAAAAGCGCTTGGCAGCTATGCAGCTTTGTCCGCTGTTAATCATTCGGCCCAGTACTGCCTCTTTGGCTACTTTTTCTAAGCTCACTGGGTTCAACACTATAAAAGGGTCAGAACCGCCCAGCTCGAGTACAGTTTTTTTAATGTGTCGCCCGGCAATTGCCGCAACAGCACTGCCCGCTCTTTCACTGCCGGTAAGAGTTACTGCCTTAATGGCTTCGTGGGCAATCACATCAGCCACCTGCTGATTAGTAATGCGGGCCTGCTGGAACAAACCATGCGGCAGGCCGGCATCAGCAAACAACTGTACAAGGGCTTCAGCACACCTCGGTACATTGGGGGCATGCTTTAAAAAGCCTGTATTACCAGCCATTAAGGCAGGGGCAGCAAAGCGTACTACCTGCCAGAGCGGGAAGTTCCATGGCATTATAGCAAGCACAACGCCCATGGGCTCGTAATGTACATAAGCACTGCCATTGCTGTGCCCTATATCAAATGGTTCGTTGGCAAGAAAGCT
>CAZXTW010000005.1:0-29263 GCA_964643525.1 uncultured Roseivirgaceae bacterium | reverse complement strand
CCCATAATAACTCATCCATTTTGTAAGCTACTAATTATTTAACACTTGGTATACGCTTAAACGTCAGGCTACAATTAGGGCTAAACCAACACAAAATAACCAACAAAAAAAGGCCCCCAAACGGGAGCCTTGCAAACAACTATTACAGTTGTAGTTTATTTTTTGATAAATGCGTAGCCAACAGATACCTGTACCACCTGGTTCCTGATGGCATCGGCAGCGGCATCGTCATTAATATCAGAAATACCAATATTGTAGCGGGCACTGGCATTGAACTGAAGCGGCAGGTCAATACCTATGCCCACTGAAAAGCTTATGTCAGAGTTTTTTAAGGTTTCTTTAACGTCTTGTACATTACCAACGCTTTCTACTTCGGCCGTAGTTAAGAAACCAAACTGAGGCCCAGCCTGGAGGTTAAGGCCACCAATAAGGTAAAACTTAACCATAATGGGTATGTTGAAGTAATCATAGTTAAAATCGCTGACAATGCCTGCAACATCTACTTCAGAGCCCTGACGAGAAAACAAAACTTCAGGCTGAATAGCAATTTTAGAAAGTTTAAGCATGACAAAAGCACCACCATGAAAGCCAGTTCTATTTGAGGGGTCAAAAGTGTTAATATCAGTGCTAATGCTGTTGAAGTTGAGGCCACCTTTAATACCCAACTGAAAACCCTGAGCCTGCATTGATACAGCAGCAAGCATAATGCAACAGGTTAAGATGATCGTTTTTTTCATAAGAGTCCGTTTAACTTTGGTAAATTTACTGCAAATGAAATACTAATATTATACTAAACCTATCAAATGCAGTTGTCAAATGCCATTTTATGCTAAATCGGCATTAAATAGTGGTTAAAACTTTCTTTTTAGTTTAATTGAAGCACTTAATGTGCGGCTAACGTTACCCGCTTTATCACTAAAAATAATATATAACTTCTTTTCGCCGTCTTCACCAGGAAGAACAAACTCACTGATTGCTTTTGTGTAGGGGCGCCATTTGCCATTTTTCAACTCTGGGTCAGCAGATATTTTCATTCTGAAGGCATCTTCAGCATTAATTCTAATGGCTACCTTTTTTTCTTTATTGTTGGTCCACTCGGCCCCTTCATCAATTTCAAAAAGTTTTGGTTCAGGTGGTGTTCTGTCAAGGTATACGCGGCCTGAAACCACATCAGAAAGGTTTTTGTTTTTATCCATAAATTGAACATAAACCTCTTTTAAGCCGTCTTCACCATCTAATATTATTTCTGATACAGGTTTGTAGCTTTCCCATGCGGCACTATCTACTTCTCGTTTCTGAAATGATACCCGCATGGCCACTGCGTCGTCTGCCCTTAATTTAAGCATTACCTTTTTCTCTCTGTTGGTGGTAAACTCTTTCCCATTATCAATCATTAATTTAAGGTTGCGTGGTGGGCTTGTATCCAGCGTGATGTCATCTTTAACTATTGGTGATAAATGGCCTGCATCATCTCTAAACTGTGCATAAATAGTTTTAGGGCCATCTTCACCAATGAGTTCCCAATTATTAACCTCTTGCGCAAATGGCTGCCAGGATGCCCCTTTAAAATCAGCATTGTGTGATACAATCATTTCAGTGGCATCACTACTTAAAAGCATAAACAGCGTCACCTTCTTATCTTTATTGGTAGTTACCTCTTCACCACGTTCAATAACCAGCCGGCCGGAAGGTGGCTTTGTATCTACCATAATTTTGTCACCCACTACATTTGATTTATTACCTGCAGCATCTTTAAACCTGGCATAAATTTGTTTTTCGCCTTCTCCACCAGGCAATTTAAAGTCAGGGTAATCTGCTTTGAAGGCCATCCAGTTTGTGGCAACCTTAAAATCTTCAGTATTTGAGAATTGCATCATATCAGCCCCATTAGCCTCAATTTTTAAGGTAACTGAGTTGCTTTTGCTCCACTTGTCATTATTATTGATTACAAGCTTGCTGGCTACGGGTACGCTGCGATCAAGGGCTACACTGGCTTTGGCTACCTCAGAGTGGTTACCGGCAGCATCAATAAATTTGAGGTACACGGTTTTAAACCCGTCATCAGAGTCATCAAGCTGCCAACCCGAAATAGTAGGGCTATAAGCAAAATCTTCATGGTTTTTAAAGTCTTCGCTATTACTCAGACGCATGGTAATGCCTGTTGGAGTTTCTCTGGTTCTAATCAGCAAATCAACCAGGGCATCTTTGTTGGTGGTAAATCGTTTGCCCTGATTTATTGCCAGGTAAGGCTTTTCTGGTGGGCTTGAATCAAGTACAATCTGGTCAAAAATTCTGTCGGTTGAAATATTCCCCGCATGGTCTCTAAAGTATACCTGCACAGTCTTTTTACCATCAATAGAGTCTAAGGGCAGGTTATAAATAAAAGGCTTATCGCCCATCTTGGCCTTATCATACTCGGCCGTATGCGAGTCATTACCAAAAATTATTCTTGTTTGCTCTACATCATCGTCAGTAGCGTGTATCTCAAGCTCAACCGTATGTTTGTTGGTATATTGCTGGTTGTTGTTAATAACAACCGTACCTTTTGGCGGGGTTATATCAACATTTATGGTTGCAGCTACTACAGCAGCTTCATTATTCACCACGTCAGAAAATAAAACATAAACTGTTCTGGGGCCATCGCTTCCTGCGGCCAGCTTCCAGCTGTATTTGTCTTGATACTTCAACCACGGTGATGCTGAAAAATCAGTAGAGTTACTGATTTTCATCTTGTAAGCATTTTTAGCTCTTAACTCTAAAGCCACTTTTAAGAGCTTGCTATTGGTATATTTGGCTCCTTCGTCAATGCGCACAGCGCAATCTTCTGGAGGGGTAGTATCAAAGATTATTTTTGCATTTTGCACTGCTGAGACGTTCCCTGCCCGGTCCATCAATTGCGCATAAATGGTTTTCAAGCCATTACCACCCGGCAACTGTACGTCATACTTCACATCAAAGGTTTCCCAACCAGCATCTCTAAGGTCAGCTCTAAAACCCACCTTCATTTTTGCTACCAATGCTGGCGAAATGTTCAGGGTTCTGAATTCAACCAATACATCACGGCGCCCGGTTACCCTTCTACCTCGGTTAATGCGCATTCTGAAATCGTTCTTTTCCTTAAGTGTATCTTGCACTATAAGGAAATTCCCAGAATTACGCTCTATTGCATAAACGCTTTGTCCCCACCCCAAAAGAAAGGCAAACAGAAGTAGCAATAACCAAATATTCTTTTTTGTGCGCATAATGCTGTAGCCTATTAAAACCTATTGTTTAATTTACTAAAAAAACATTAAATCACGAATTAGTGCAAATGATTAATAGAAATTCAAATTAGGCTTAGCACCTTACATAGGGTTTGCTAAGCGTTTGCTGGTGTGTTTGTTGCCAGGCCCATGGCCTCTAAAATAGGTGCTGTTAATTCAGCATACGTAAATATATGGTTAAGGAATTGAAATTTTTCTATTTGCATCAAAATTGTCTTATTGTTTGCCACCAATTTTGTAGCAGAGGCCTCAAAATGAATGCCATGCACCCATATTTTTTCATCAGAGCTTATTTGAGCGGTGGCAGTATCTCCTTGATATACTACCACTTCGCCACTAAAAAAAATGTACGCATAGGGCTGCTCGGTTAATAACTGTACTTCATCACCTTTTTTTAACCTTACAACTTTGGCATGTGTAGATAATTTACTTAAATGGTGTTCTGCCACCTTTTCAAACTCAGGAAGCCCTTTCAGTATGTTAACCTTCACATATTCTAGCTTGTAGTTAACCATTTCACTTGCAAAAATCTGCTTGAGTGATTGCACTTTTTGGGGTTCTACGCAATCGTAATGCTCACTCAGGTTTACGCCATGGTACTTTTGCAAACGGTAAAATGCGGTTTCATAAATAATAGGGTGCCAATGGTAAATGCTGGCTACTAATTCAAGTGGTGGTTCGTGTTCAAAATACTTACCTAACAAGTTTAAGGCACTTGCTTTTGTCCATAAACTAGACGCAGCATAATCATGATTAATGATATTTATCAGCCTTTGTTTTATAGGCATATGTTCTTGCGGAAAATACACTGCCAGTTTTTTCAGCCTGACTTCTGCCTGCTCTTCTTCTATCAGCCCTATAATTTTTGCTTTGAGGCTGTCACCATCAGGAATGGTACTGTTCAGCAACTCAATTGAGAAAATTCTTCCCTCTATATTCTCTTCATTAGTTAATGTTTGCTGAATTGACATGATGATGTCAGGCTTATACCTGATTTGCATTAAATACCAAAAAGCTTGCATATGCAGGTGCTTTTCAACCCTTAACGCATCTAGCAGTTCAATATTTTCAAGGTTATCAGGTAAATCAATCAGGCTGGCATCTACCCATAATACATTATCAATGGCCTGGTTAATCATATTAACTACCTGAGCCTGCCCGTCGGCCATTATCCACCGGCGCTTTTTGGCCAGGGCTTCAACAATAGCCAATTGAATATCAAAATCACTGGTGCTGAGTTTATCAAGTAAAAAACTGGTTGCAGCCTCGGTGTTTATCTCTGATACAATTTGTACAAGGGTTAAAGCAACTGTTTCATTTTGCCTGTTTCTATGAAACAGCGTATCTAATACATCAAGGCTTTGATCGCCGTAACCAATTAAAACTTGGGCTGCAAGTGTACTGCTGGCTGGTTCAGTCAACATATCGGCCACACGTGGTATATGTGCCTCGTGGTAAAGCTCTGTACAAGCCGATAGCGCCAACTTCCTGATTTGGGCATCTTCATCGTCCAGTAAAATGGTTACTATATCTTCATCATTAATTTTGCCTGCCCCCTGCCCTACTTTATTGAGCATAGCTGCCTTGGTTGCCTCGTGGCCCGGCAGCATCAATACCGTACGTGTTGGGGGCTTAATAACGGGCTGTGTTTGTTCAGGTTGGCTGCCACGCATCTGTTTCCAGGGCGCAATTAAATCAAGGCTTAAGGTATTCAGCAGCGCGTTTACTTTTGTTGAATTATGCGTGGTTTCAGGTGCTATATAAAGTAGTTGCATCAGCCGGTTACTGCGGCTCTGGGGTGCAAGCACCGGGTACTCGTTAAGTAACTTGGTTTGTAGTTTGTTCTTATAATCACCATACAACCGCAAGGTTAGCCGCCCCCACAACACAACCACTGCCAACAACACCAGGGTATACCAAACGGTATAGCCCGGTGCTATTTTTGATAACAACAATAATACTGCCCCGGCTGCAACACTGCCCAGCGCTATGGGTATGCCCTCAACGCTACTTTGCAGTTTAGGCCGTTCAATTGCCGACAGTGGCTGGTACAGTAACTGAAAGCTTGGCGTGTGTATGCCATTGCCAATTACCCGCTCAAGCAACTTATTTAATGCAATGATTGAAAACAGAATGCCAAACAGCCCTGCAACATTGGCCAATAAGGCGGCAATAATAGCAATGCCTAACAGCACCGGTAGTGCCAATACCCCGCCAATTAATTTGTAAAACTTTAATAAACGCCCGTACAAAAGTGTTCTAACCAATAACTCAGCAATGGCCATGGTGCCCATAAAAAAGCTCATAAACAGCGCCAAACTTTCTGGGTTGTTGCCATACTGCGGCTCGTTATTTAACCGGTCAAAAAACACAAAGTCAACAAAATAAAAGCTGAATAACGGAAAGGCCGCCAGTAAGAAAACATACCTGTTGTAGCGATTTTTTAGCAGGGCAAACAACCGTGGCCCCTGTTTTCTGCCACGCTTTTGTGTACCACCTTTTAGTTTAGTATGGTATTGCCTGACTATGAGTAATACCACAACTAGACACAGGCCTAAGCTTGCAATTGAAACCAATGGCAGTTGCTGTATGGTAATAAGCTTCAGATTAGTTAGTACAGGTATTGAAAAGAAGGCAATAATGTTTGAAAATACTTCGCCAGTATTAATTATGGCAAAGAGGCGCTTGCCCTGGCTCAAATCAAACATACGCCCGGCCATGCCCCAGAAAGAAACTTTGCTAATGAATATAAACGCACCTACCCATACCATCATAAACATTGACAATGGCTGGTTTGGCAAATTGCCTCTTACTGAAACCAGCCACACTACAGATGCAGCCAGAAACAATAGCCCTGCAAATAGCCTGGCAGAAAAGCCTGAGAATTTTTCTGCCTGGGAATACAACCACCACAAGGTAAGGCCAAGCAGCCCGGAATAGATGTAGGTATAGGGCAGTATTGTTGAATTGTTAAACTCAAAGAAATATGAAATGGCATTGGTAAAAAAGAATGCAATGGCTATACCCATAAAAAATGAGTAGCTAATTAATAGTACTATCGCATTGAATTCTTGCTTTTTGTTATCTCTTGCCATTATCAGGGCCTGAATTTATTTAAATGTGTTTATGCCTAAACTTACCTCCCACCTTACAGGGTCTTGCGGTGTTCTGGAAAAGCTGTCATTACCAGCCCCAACATGGTAGTAGCGGTTGTCAAGCAGGTTATGGCCTATAACCCTAACCATAAAAGGCACCTTACCAAATAGTACTGGCTTAAAGCTAATTGCGGCATTTACTACCCCAAAGGGGTCGTTAGTTGCAAAAGGGTTGTTCGCTTCAGTATCAGTATTTGAAATAACCGAGTTGGTAGCATCACGATACAGGTAGCGAACAGAAGCACCAAGCAGGCCGTAACTCAAGTCTATGCCCATTTTAAGGGTATGGGGTGCGGTAAGGCTCAACTCCTGCCCATCACTACGTCCATTTGTGTAAGTATAGGCCCCATAAACATTGGCATTGCCCTTAGCCCATTGCCATAAATAATTTACCCTGGCAGTAGCCCCGTAGGTGGTTGCATCACCGCTATTAATGGCTTCTTCAACAGTATCTACAGGTATGCCCTTAAAAAAATCGTTGGCAAATTTGCCTCCTTGAAAGTCAATAAGGTTATTGATTCGGTTAACGTAGCCGTTCATGACCACTACTAAATTGGTGTTGAATGAGTATTGAATACTGCCTTCTAAAGAACGCAGTTTTTGAGGTTTGAGGTCGGGGTTAGGTAGGTGAAAAAATGGCGATACCAGGGCAGAGTTTTCTGAATTCAATTGAAACGAGCCAAAGTGCTGGTAGGCCACCCATGGCGATGGTGCTACGAACGACTCGCCATATAGCAGCTTCATCTTGACAGTGCTTTTAGGCTTAAAAACAACCCCTAATCTGGGGTTTACTGCCCCACCATACCTTGAGTTTTTATCGTAACGAATACCAAGTGTAAACTCAGCGTTTCCATTTTCAGTTTTGTACTGTCCCTGCAGGTAAGATCCAAGGTTTTGGTAATTCAAATAATAAAAATCCTGAAAAACTGCCTGGTTTTCTCCTAAACCATCTACAATATCATTAGTACCCAGATAAAACTGATCCTGATTAGCAGCGGGCGACCTTCTGCTGTACGGCTCGGGCAGATCGGCTGTTTTGGGCAGCGCACTATAGCGTTGAAAAATCACCCCACCCAGCAACACAATGCGGTCAGTCAGGTCATAACTCAGGTTATTTTCAAAACTCAGTGAACGGCTATACTGGTATTTGTAACCCACGTCATAGCTGGTAAAAATATTGGTGAAATTACTCTCGGTATCCATCTCATAATTGTTGTAGGTAACCTGAGTCTTGATAGATAGCGGTAGGGTAACGTATTTATAATCATGTGCCAGGTACACCGCCTGGTTTTTATATGCCAGAAAAACATTGTCTCTGTAAACTGTATTGCTTGGGTCTACACTGGTAGATGATGAATGCTTGACAAAACTTTGCGACGCCCCTAATTGAAAGTTGGCAAACTTGAGCCGGCCATGCAGGTAATAAGTGGTATGAGGCACCTCAATATTTGACGTTATCTCTTCAGCAGGCGTTACTACTACAGGTTCAAGATTAGAGCCCAAGGCGGTGCCGTTGTTTACATACTCATCATTAAACCAGGCATATTCAACAGGAAAATACTGATTCAATGGGGCTTCGTTAGAATGGTACAAATGTCCCGCCAAAGAAAAGGACAAGGCACCTACCTGATCGGCCACTACTAATGATTGGTCGGTGGTATTAAACCGCCCATAACTGCTAGACGCCCTAATACCTTTTTGGCTTGAATTGTTAACGGTAATAATGTTAATAATACCATCAAATGCGTCAACTCCGTACAGCGCAGAGGCAGGCCCAAGAATTACTTCTACACGCAAGGCATCGGCCAGCGAGTAATTATGGCTTAACGAGTAAGGATCGCCCGTAGGTGGTGTAATTCTAACCCCATCCAGCAAAATCATGAACTTCTCCATACCCTCAATGCCGCGGAACGATACCTGATTCTTAAACTCTGAAATAGAGTTTTTTTGTAGCTCTATCTCGGGTATATCTTCTAAAAGGTCTAAAATGCTTCTGTAGCCTCTCAATTGAATCTGATCGTGCGTTATCACATAGGCTGTTGCGGGTGCATCTGAAACCCTTTGGCTGCTTCTGCTGGCAGTGGTTACCATAGCATCGTCAAAGCTGTAAAAAGTATTGGGCCTGTTGGCATTTACCATTTGCATGAATGATACTGACTCTTCAGCCTGGTTGGGTGAGTAGTCTGGCGCCACCCTGTATATACTTTTTACTGCTTTTTCAGCCAGTGCAATTTGGTCAGTTTCTATGTAACTATAAGCCAACAGCTTATTAGCTGATATTTTTTGGCTAACAGTATAAAAGCACTTTTTTTTGATGCATGCATTTATTGTATCAATTACCTCTTCAAATTGGGCATTGGTATACCATTGGCTGGCAATAAGAAGCGTTTGCTCTCCGCTGTCATTTTCCTGCGCATACACCCCGTGCAGTGGCGCAGCCACCAGAATGGCAAGAACAAATGCTACTTTTATAGATTGTGGCAGGGTCATGGCTAATTTTGATTTTTGTTGTGGTAATTAAAATAGAAGCCAATATTGTAACGCACAGGGTCTTGGGCCACCCTGAGCAAACCGTTTGATGCCTGCCCGGCACCAGCATGGTAATACCTGTTGTCTAAAAGGTTATTGACCAAAAGCCTTAAATCAAGCTGGTATTTTTCAACAGTTTTGATTGTGTACCCCATCGATAAATTTACCACACCAAAGGCCTGGTTTTTTAACTGCGTATTATCAATTGGCACATTGCTAAAAGTTTCTGTTCTGTACAAATACCTGACAGAACCCATGAGTTTGCCATAACTATAATCGGCCCCTAGTTTAACGTTATGCTTAGAGTTGAGTACCAGGGGTATGTCTCGCTGAGTACCATCAGAAAATGCGTAGCTGCCATACACATTTAATTTGCCCTGGGGTAGCGTAATTAACCGCCTAGTTCTGAATGTAAACCCATAGGCATTAATATTACCAAAGTTAAGTGCAGTTGTGCCTACCTCTACCGGTATATTCCGGAATACTGATATGCTGGTGTCTGGTGCTATTTGGTTCACTAAATTATCAACATGACTGTAGTGGGCATTAAAGCTGACCTCCCAGTTTTCTTTTGGAAAAAGCAATAGCGAAGTCTCAGCACTGCGCAGTTTCTCTGGCTTTAAGTCAGGATTGGGTACATGGAAGGCAGGGGCTTCAAGTGCTGTATTTTCAGCATTAGCAATAAAAGAACCAAAATGCCTAAAGGCTTTAAGTGGTGAGGGTGCTAAAAATGACTCGCCATAGAGTACCTTGATTTTGGCTATTGTTGAAGGCTTATATATGAGGCCAAGCCTAGGGTTGACAGAACCTCCATAACGCGAGTTAAAGTCATACCTTAAGCCTAACGTTAGGTCAAGTTTATCAGCAAATACTTTGTGGTACTGGGCAAAAGTGCCAATGTTGTTATAGTCAAGGTAAAAGAACTCCTGAAAAACCACTAGGGTATCTCCGCTGCCATCAGAAAAAGTAGTACCTAAATAATATTGCTCCTGCTCATCAGCCGGAATGTTATCTTTAAACTCAAAGGGAAGGTCAGCCGTGCGAGGTAAAGCAGAAAAGAACTGAAATGATGCCCCTAGAAATAGCGAGCTGCTTTTACTAAAAGTTAGCTCAAGCCTTTCATCAAACCTCAGTGAACGGTCAAACTTGTACTTATACCCCCTTTGGTAGCCATTAAAAATATTCCTGATTTTACTTTCAGTATCATATACTGTACTGTTTATTGTAGCGGTAGAGTAAAGCTTCCAGTTTTTATTCAGGGGTGCTGTTTTGTGTTTAAAATATAATGCAGAGTTGGTGCTGGCCAGAAAGGCATCTTCAATGTACAAAGTGGTGCTAGGGTCGCTACCCAGGGCACTGCTGTGCCGCTCATAGTTTTGCGACCCACCAATTTCAACATTGCCAAATGTTAATTTACCATGTATAAAATAGGTGCGGTGTTTAATGTTGAAGTTCGGGTTCTCAATATCTGGTGCTACCTGTATGAGGTTTTCGCCAAGAAACTGCATCTCTCCATCAGGCAAAAACCGTTCGTTAAACCACCTGAAGTCATCTTGATACACTTCGTTCAGGTTGGCCTCGTCAGAGCTGAACCAGTGCCCCGCCAACGATATCTGAAACCGCTCAATACGATTGGTAAGGGTAAAAGCATAATTTTGCGTATTGTACCGCCCATAGTTCATGGCTAACGAACGGCTATTGCCATCTGTATTGTAATCTTTGGTAATCACGTTAATAATACCCGAATAGGCATCAGGGCCATACAATGCAGAGGCAGGGCCAATTATTACTTCTACTCGCTTAGCATTGGCAAGCGAAAAATTATGGCTTAGGGTGTACATATCGCCGGTTGATGGGGTAATCCTGATGCCATCAAGCATGATAATGAACTTTTCCATACCGGCTATGCCTCTGAAGGTAATTTCATTTTTATAATCTTCATTGGCATTAATCTGTAGCTCAACTTCCGGAATATCTGCCAGCAAATCAATCAAACTACGGTAGCCCCGTTGGTAAATCTGTTCATCTGTAACGAGGTAAATTGTTGCAGGGGCGTCTGAAATGCGCTGGTTTTTTAAGGCCGCTGTGGTAACCAGGTCATCAAGTGTAGGTGCATCATTACTGCCTTTTAATTTATTTACCATTTCTACAAACAAACCTGACTCTGTAGTAGCCGAGGGTGTAAAGAAAGGATTAATAGTAAGCATTAATTGACAAAATGACTCTGCCTGCTCAAGCTCATCAATCTCAATATAACTATTTACAAGCAACTTGTAGGCAGAAAAGCGTTGGTTTGAGGTAACAAAGCAGCTGTCATTTTGCAGGCATATTTGTACTTTGCTTATCACTTCTTCAAACTGCGCATTGGCATACAGTTCTTCTGCTGCAATAAGTATGGCTCCGCCTTCTGCGTTTTGATTTTCCTGTGCGTTGATACACACAGGCAGGCACACCCCTACCGCAACACATATAACAAAAAATATTGATTTGGTTGGCATAGTTACATTTTGGCTTTTAACAACGGGTTACTTATTGCAATTATCCGGGTAGGCATCACATACAGACTCGCAAGGTATATTTTCGCCTATATACTGATTCCATTCGGCTGTAGTAAAATTACGCCCGGCAGTTGTGCATATGTTGTCAATCATTTGGCCGCTGGCAATGGGCCATGAGCGCACTGTGCCATCTTTACCAGCACTGTACAATAAGTTATTGCTGGTGTCTAGGGCCAGGGTTAGTACCCAGTTGCTGTGGTCGTCCAGTATAATAGTTCGGTCAAATCGCTCAGAATAATTCCATATTCTGATCGTTTTATCAGAGCTGGCCGAGGCCAGGTACCCATCATTGGCCGAAAAAACCACATCATTTACTACAGTAGTATGCCCCACCAGCCTGCGTGCAGCTTTGTTGCCATTTTTTAAGCTCCAGTAATAAATTGAGCCATCAGTAGCCCCTGCTGCCATATGTGCGCCATCATTACTAATACAAACTGACTTTATTTTACCAGAGGTGCCGGTTTTATAGATAGTAATTGCAGCCGAGCCCGCATTGATGTTTAACAGTTTCACCTCATTGGCGCTGGTAAAGGCCAATTGTGTGCCTGCCAGGCTCATATCAGCTATACTGCCCTGATCGCTTACTACTGTTTTTGGGGCCCAGTTGGCCGTATTTAAATCCCAGCGCAATAGGGTGCCATCTCTGCCAGCAGTAAAAAGTTCATGGTTGGGCCCAAAAACACAACTGTACAGGCTACCATTATGTGCATTACTAACGTTGGTAGCCAGCTGGTATCTGTTGCCGTTTGTTTTACTCCACACCAACAAATTGCCCGATACATCACCTGCTGCTAAAAACAGCCCGTCGTCAGAAATACCAATTGCTTTAAAGTTTTTGTACCCTTCGTTGGGATTGGTCAACTCTGCTATTTTATGCCCCTGCTTCAAATCCCATATAATAATAGCGCCATCATCACTGGCAGTGGCCATCAAATTACCAGCGGCAAAAACTGCTGAACTACGCACTGCATCTCGGTGCCTGCCCAGCACCCGTTTATCTGACGAAAACTGAAGCAATGCCTCGTATATTTCAGGCTTAAACTCTGGGCCTAGGTTGGCTTTATTGTATTGGTAGGCCTGGTAGGCCAACAAGGCTGCTAATGGGCGTTTACCGCGCTGGTACTCCTGCACAGAGTTATTTGCCAGTTGTGTACTCAGGTCACGTAAATAGGCCTTGGTCAGTTCTTCTTTCTGGGCGTTTATACTGTCACCTCTGTTTTTAGCAATTTCACTTTGCCTTAAGGCTTCTGCTGCCTGGTTTTTGGCATCTTCTTCATTATCTTTTGCAATAGTAAAAAGCGAGTCGGCCTCTTTCTTTAATGCCAGGGCGGTGTCTTTCTGAGCCCTGAAAAGCTGTTGCTGCTCTTTGGCAAAGCGTTCGTTTTCTCTGGCCTCCTGCTCCTTGTCTTTGGCTATCTGTTCATTGTCTTTGGCTTCTTGCTCTTTTTCCTTGGCTAATTGCTCGCTGTCTTTGGCCCGCTCTAAGTTATCAATTGCCTCCTGTTTGGCTTCTTCACCAGATATATAGAGGTTAATAGTTAGTAACAGCAGCAATACCATTAACAATGATAACGACCCAAAAAATATGGCCTGCCGCCTGGCGCGCCTTAGCTTTTGCTTTCGCCTTTCTTCTATTTGTTGTTTTTCAAAAGTGTCTTTTTGTTCACTGGTGGCTAAAAAACGTATGGCTCTTTCAAAGCTTGAATCATACCGGCGTGCCCATGCTTTATTGGGGCGAGTTTCAGTTTGCCACTTCAGAGCAATTTGTAACTCGGGGTCGCGGTATTCTTTGGCTACACCGCGTTCAAAACGCTCTGCGGTATCGGCCAGGCGTTTATAAGTATCAGCCGATTTGGCCTCCTCTTCCACCCAGTGAATCAGTTTTTGCCATATACGCATTAAACTCTCGTGCGATATGTCAACGACCGTATGTTCATTTAGCACTTTATTTGAAGGAGGCATTAAAAAAGACCGACCGGGCGACCTGAATACTTCAATGATATGACAAACCAGTTCTGAATCGGCACCTGTTATCAAGCACAACTCTGCCAAATTGGTTGGCCGCCGGATGCCTCTGCCCTCAGCGCTTTTTTCTGTGAGGGCCTGAAAAACAGTCTTACAAATCTGCTGTTCATCACCCCGTAACTCAGCAATCGCTTCATCGGCATGTCTTGACAAGGCTTGTGACATGGTGCCAATCTTCTCATAATGGTGCAGGTCAAGGGGCTCATCAGGTCGAGCGTTTTGACGCCAGTAGTCCCAGGTACGCATCAGTGCATGCTGCATAATAGGCAGCTGGTCCTGGCTATCACCAACATCGTTCAGCAACCTGTTCAACAGGCGGTCGGTAATATCAGCATCAGCAACTGCTATAGGGCCCACAATTGTCTCCTTGCGCACTTCACGCGTCATTCTGGGTATTAAAAACTGGCTGTCATTAATCATTTCTGGCAGCCCTCTAAACTCAGTTGTGTCTCCCAAAAAATCAGAGCGCATGGTTAGCACAATATAAATAGGGGCCTCTTTTTGCCGGCATGCTTCCAGGAATAACCGCACAAAGGCAATCGTATCTCTTTTGCTCTCGTTCTTTTCTTTTTCTACCTGCCCAAAACGAAACAGCTCTTCAAACTGATCAATGACAATCAACAAGTTTTCATAATCCGGTAAGCGGGCTTGCAAATGAGCATCTATCAACCCGGTTTTGCTGCGTCTTAAGGTTGATTCTATGATGGCTTCATAAATCTTTCTTTCTTCGGTGCCATCGCCTTCTTCGCCTTCGTTGTAATCATACAGTTGTCCATCGGCTGCAAGCGCCCTTGCCATATTACCAATGGGGTCATTCTCAGGCCTGAAAGTGGCTATACGCCAACTTGAGCCTGCCTTGACCATATAACCACTGTGCAATGCAGGAAAAAGCCCACACTTTATTAATGACGACTTACCACTACCTGAAGCACCTACTACGGCCAAAAAGCGGTTTTGCTGTAGCTTTGACAGCAGCTCATCAATATGGTTGTCCATACCGAAGTACAGCTCGTCTTCGTCTTCATTAAAGGGCCTTAGGCCTGGAAAGGGGTTGGTTGTAACGTTAGTAATTGCCTCCATTACACTGGCTCAGAGTTAGAGTTTAAACGCTCAATAAAAGAGTCTAATAAATCTGGGCTAAAGCCGCCGGTTCCCTGTATTACGGGTATGGTGTTATTGGTATAAGCTGCCTTTTTCTTGTGTTCGGGTGGGCCTATGTAAATGCTTCTGGCTTTAAAATCAGCACTCCGTTTTATTCCTATTTTCTTCAAGTCCATGAGCTTTTTCTTTAACCATAACTCATTTGCGTTACCATAGTAAATTATGACTGAATCACACTCAACTATGCTCTGTTCATGGTGTTCACGCAGGGCTTTGGGGTCTTCTTCTTCAAAGTTTGGCAGCACTACTTCATAATCAAGGTCTGATAAAGTCTCGTATATCTCTTCAATCTCATCAATATCACGCTCATCACAAATGAGGTAAATGGCATGTTCGCCATCATCTTCATTACTGGCTGCTGCTGTTTTGGTTTGTTCGAGCTCTTTTCTGCGCAACTTTTCAAAAGCATCGTCAATGGCCGACTTCAATTTTTCTATAGGGGCTTCAATCACTTCAGCATTGGTAATGGCTAATGGGTCAGTCCTCACAAAATCAACCAGTGAATATTGTCTTCTGTCTTGTGGCGAAAGTCCAGGGGGCATCCAGATAAGGCGAGGCACATCGTTAGCACTAGCGTAAGCTACGGCCAACTCATTTTGAATATGCGCTGCACTATTGTCTTCTCCCTGTGGTACATAATCATATTCATGGCCAAACAAATGAATAGTCATGACGGCATCTTGTAAAAGCTCGTTCACCCTGTTCCTGAAAGCCTCTCCCCTAATAGGTAATTGCTCGTCAGGCACAATAAAGTATTCTTTCTGTAGCTCTCGCTTAATAATGTTTCTTTCCTCTTCTAAGTCCGGGGTTACTTCTGCCAGGTAAATTGTGCCTTTAAGTGGTTTATTCAGGTTGGGATCCTGCAGGTGCTTAATCATATCGCACAAGTCGTAGGCCAAATCATCAATCTTGTTATAGTACATTCGCTCATAATCAGGGCCAAAGTACCTTCTAAACTCCTTGTAACGATTATTTTCCATCCGCTGGTAAAACTCATAGCCCAGCGTGTCTTTCATTTCTGTGGGGTGGTCATCTATGCTTACAGGAGTTTTTATAACCTTAAAAAATCGCGATTTATCATTTACCTTAAGGCCAAGGCCTTCTTTAATGGCTTTCTCTTTAAATGAGTCTATTTCCAGCCGGCAATAATCAGACTCTATATAGCGGGGCGATAAGATAGACACCATAATGCCTGCACTTTGTATTTCATGCAGAATCTCATCATCAAAAACAGAGTTTCCGTCAAGCTCACGATCTCTCCAAATGTTGGGCTGTTTACCCAACTTTTCTGCTAAAAACTTTTCTAAAATGACATGAAACTCTGAAACCCAACCCTTTTCGTTTTCCTGAAGTGGTTGGTTATCTATATGAGAGTAACTAATCATTATTTCATTTCGAAACTTCATATCCGTTGGCGGCGTAGCTTTGTCAACATAGTTTTATGATTGATAGCAGGCTTGGTAATTTATCAGTTAAAACTTAGAAATATTACAACAAATTGTAACCATTTACAATCACAGTCAAGTAATACCATGAATTAGTGCAGGTTTTGTTACCATTGGCACATACCTACCAAGCAGCAAAAACACCTGCTTGCACACAACTGTTAAGGTTTCAAGCAATACAATAGTGCTCACTGTACATTAGTACAGAGGAAACCTTATTACCAATACTCTATAAATGAAGGATGACTTAGAAGGAATGCAGAAAAGCTTTTAGCAAATAAAGTCAAAAAGTATCATAAATCATCATAGCATTGCCATTTTCTACAAAGCTGTATCCTTTTTTGGTCAAAGAATAGAACTTTATTCCCACCAATAGTACCAACGCACATCCTTTTTCAAACTGCTGCTCGGGCACCAGTGAGATATGAAATGTCATGGGCTCTAAGGGTATCCTCAATATAGGGCTCATGGGGCTCTCTTCAGTTTGGTAAAGCCCATGGTTGTGTAAATCAATGGCATTATACTGCAAAGTGTCTTTATCAAAAATAAAGTCTGATACTGACACTAAATGAGTAAACAGTTTAAAATGAGTAGCTTTTGCAGCTGGTGCAAGCTCCTGTTCAGGCACAAACGATGGGAAATGAAAAATCAGGTGGCCTCTTTGTTGGCCTTGCCGTACTAAAAATTTACCTTTAAAAATCTCATGAAACTTGCTGGCTGCGTTAAAGTTAAACCCTTTTAGAAGTGCGCCATCAATAGAAGGTAAAAACGCACGTTGACCAATCTGCCCGCTTTGCTGCTGCATTAATGTGCGCAGTTTGGCCGTAAGTTTACCAGAAAGGTATGACTCACAAATACTATTGAGTTGTTCAGAAAATGATAACCGAATTTGTTTAGACACTGCAGAGGCCAACCCAAACTCCTGTTGGTTCTTTCGCAGCTGCGCATAGTTGGGCGATGTTTTTACCTGATCTTTAGTGGGACCACCCTTGCGCGCTACAATGGTTTTATCTACGCCTCGAATTTTATAAACCCGAAATCCTTTTTTTGATTCCGATTCTTCAAATGTACTATTAACCGAATTCATCCAAACGCTAATTCAATTGTTACCATCAAATTTTGTGCGTACCACTCTTTAAATTAAGTTGTGCCTTTTACTCATATCTATCAGCGGTAACTTAGGCTTAAAATAATCTTGGTTAAAAACCATGCACGTTGCTGTACAGGCTTTACTGAACCTGGAAATTAATAATTATTTCAATTCTTTGGAAGTATGATATTGTATTAATGTAACCTCAAAAAAAGGCTTACTGTTCAAAATCACTATTATTCAATGAATTAGCATTAAAAAATTCTAATTGGTAGTTTTAGTCAATCCTTATTCCAAACTGGTGTAGCCTCGTTATTGGCTATTGGAAGCAAGCCAGCTGCTATGGCTTTTGTAAGGGTGGTGAGGTGGCTGAAGTCAATCAACTCTACTTCGTCACTTACCTGATGGTAAGTAGTATCAGAGTCAATCTGAGATGATGATATGGTATGTGCAGGTATTTGTTGCTTTGCCAGGCTGGCATTGTCAGAGCGGTAAAACAGGCCGTAACCTGCATAAGGGTCAGGATATAGTTTAGCACCCTTAGTTACCATGGCGGGCTTCATCAGTTTTGCCAAGGTACTTTTATTGTAGCCAGTCATATAACAGTGTCCATCCCCCCATTTAGAGGGTTTGCCTATCATTTCAATATTAACCATGGCCACTACCTGGCCAAAATCAAGGTGTTTGCCAAAGTATTCTGAGCCCACCAGCCCTGATTCTTCCGCTGTAAAAGCAATAAACATCAGGCTACGGGCCAACTTTTGTTTGCTAAAGTGCTTTGCTAAACCCAATACTGAAGCTACACCGCTGGCATTGTCATTGGCACCATTGGCAACACTATCGCCACCAACTGGCTCTAATAACCCAATATGGTCATAATGGGCACTAACCAGCACATACTCGTCAGGTTTGGTAGTGCCAGGCAGCATAGCCACTACATTACTCATTGGGGTTTTTGCAAGGCTTATGCTTACTGTTAGCTGTATGCTGGTAACGGTTTCTAAATCTGTCAGGACAAAGGCAAGGTCAGGCTCATTGGCTTCCCCTCTTTTGTCGCGCGTACCGCTTAATTGCTGTTTTACTCTATTAAAAATAGGTGCGTGTGTTGTACTGACCAGCACAACCGCCTGTTTAAGGGTAGTATTACCTACAAGCTCAAAAAACCTTTCCCTAAAATCATCGTCAGCGCCAATCTGTTTTACCGCTACCTGATCAGTTGGCTCCCAGTTAATTGGTTCATCAGCATATACTACTACCTGTTGCGCAGGTACTTGATTACCATCCAACACCAGCTCAGGCATTTTTGTGGTTACCTTGGTGCTGTAAAAGGTTTGTAAGTAGTTCTCTTGTCCGGGCATAGGCTGCAGGCCATACTGTTTAAACAAACCAGATAAATAGCCGGCAGCTTCTTTTATTTCGCTTCCTCCTGCCAGCCTGCCCTGCATTTGGTCACTACTTAGTGTAGTAACCACTTCTTTTAGCAGGGCATTGTCTATGGTATCTGTTTGTTGTGGTTGGCATGCAGCCAGCAAACCTGAGAGCATTAAAATTCCTGCAACGGCCCAAACGTATATATTCATTAGTTTTACGATTGTTTTTTCCTGTTTCTGGGCTTATTGCCTCCCTTTTTCTTGTGGGTTCTTTTGGTTGAGCGGCCTCCCTTACGGGCATTGGGTGCATAAGTTGGGGCCTCACCCAAATAGGCTGGCACCTTTGGTTTTCTGATCTCCATTTCAATCAGTTGCTCTATCCTGTCAAACCGCTTTTGTTCTTTTTCATTGATAAAGGTAAAAGCCACCCCTGAGGCAGATGCCCTGGCAGTACGCCCAATTCGGTGCACATAATCTTCAGCGTCTTGTGGCACATCGTAATTCACTACCAGGTCAATACCATCTACATCAATACCTCTCGAAACAATATCGGTCGCTACAAGTATGTTAATTTCCTTATTTTTAAACTCACGCATTACTGCCTCGCGTTGAGGCTGCTCAAGGTCAGAGTGAATAGCCTTAGCGCTAAACTCAAGGTTAATCAGCTCTTTTTCAATGGCCTTTGTGTTTATTTTTGTTGAGCAAAACACAATTACACTGTTCAATTGCTTGGCGCTAAGCAGGTGTTTTATCAGGCCTAACTTTTGGCTATCATAAACTGAAAAGGCTGCCTGAAAAATCTTTTCAGCAGGTTTAGAAATGGCAATGTTTACTTCCTTCGGCTCAATCAGTATTTTCTCTGCCAGTTCTCTTATTTTTCGAGGCATGGTGGCCGAGAACAGCAATGTTTGCCTTGCTTCAGGCAAGAATGATATAATCTTCATAATATCATCCAAAAAGCCCATGTCCAACATCCTGTCCGCCTCATCAAGCACCAAATGCTGTAGCTGCTCTACCTTAACATAACCCAGGTTAAGGTGCGAGATAATCTTACCTGGTGTGGCAATAATAATATTGGCCCCCTGGGTTAAAGCTTTTTTCTCTCGGTCAAAACTGTTACCATCACCACCGCCATAAATGGCAATTGAGCTCACCGGTGTAAAATAAGAAAAACCAGACAAGGCCTGGTCTATTTGTAGCGCAAGCTCACGCGTGGGTGAAATGATCAACGAATTTATAGTATCGCCAGCATCTTGTGCAGCAATCTTATGGATCAAAGGCAAAAGAAAGGCCGCAGTTTTACCTGTACCTGTTTGTGCGCAAGCAATTAAGTCTTGGTTGTCCAAAATAATCGGTATTGCCTGCTCTTGTATAGGCGTAGGGTTGGTAAAGTTCATTGCCGTTAGGCCTTCTACTAACGACTCATGAAGGTTAAATTCTTCGAAGGTCAAAATATTTTCTTTTTAATGCTTATTACTTAGGCCCAGGGCAATAGTTGCCTGGGGTATTGAATACCTCAATGCTGTATTAAGGCACTACTATGTTAATGGCATGCTTTAATAAGGTCACTTGGTATTTCGAGGCCTTTGGCAGTAACTCACCATCGGCCTCAGCCGGAAAAGCCTGTGCGGCCTCTACCGTAACGGTTAGGCCTTTGTACTGGCTTACTTCTTTATTTTTCACAAAAGAGCCATCAAATAAGCGGGCTATATTTCTAACTACCTTAAATTTACTTAACGGTTTAATCATAGTTACATCGTACAAACCGTCGTTGGCAATGGCCTCAGGGGCAAACATCATCCCTCCCCCTGCATACTTGCAAATGGCCACATTCAGGTTGAACAACCCTGAATTAAGCTTTTTGCCATCTACAATAAGCCCAATGGTAGTTGCTTTGTAAGTTACCAAACTACTTACCAAAGCAAATATATAAGTAATGGCTCCAAATTTGAGGTATTGCGGCAAGGCATCATTTTTTTCTACCACCCTTGCGTCAAACCCAAAGCCCGCAATATTGATAAAAAAACGTTTATGCACAAGTTGTGGCTCATGAATACTTACCAGGCCTACATCGTGTTGGGCATATTTAGGGTTTTGCATCAGCGCCATCAATTCAGTGTATTTTTTGGGCAACTGGTGTGTTTTTACCCAGTCATTACCGGTACCTACTGCAAGCATACATAACAGCAGTTGGTTAGTAGGCACATTTTGCTGGTTAAACAATATATTGATCGTACTATTAAGGGTGCCATCACCCCCAACAACTAAAAAGCACCTGAGCCCTTTTGACAATTTGGTCATTATGGCACGCTCAGTCTGCTCAATACTTACACTAATAATATAACTAAACTGCAACCCTGATTGCCCCAGGGCCTGTTGTATTGCGGGCCACCTCGTGCGTGCCTTCCCTGCCCCAGCATTTGGGTTTACAATTACAAACCACTCAGAGTTGCCAAAAAACGGTTGCTCTTCCATTAAAGTGTATTATGTAAGCCATTGGTTCGCGCAAAGTAATCTTTTCATAGGTGCAACCCAGCGCTGTTAACCATATTTAAACTAAAGTTATTATACAAATCCCGGCAGTAACCTCCTTTGTATTCAATAAACCGGTTAACATTGCAACATGGGTTTTGTTAAAACCAAAATTGTTCAGCCTGTTGTTTCGTTTCTAAAGCAGGGCATTACACCTAAGCAACTGGCAGCTACACTTGCAGCAGGTATGGTTATTGGCCTGTTTCCGCTGCTTGGAGTAACCACAATAATCTGCACAGTACTTGCCTTAAAGTTAAAGTTGAATCAGCCTGCCATACAATTGGCCAATTATGTAGTTTACCCCATACAAATTTTATTATGGGTGCCCTTTATCAAAGCCGGGCAACTGCTATTCGGCCAGCAACCACTACCCTTTTCAGTTCATGAGCTGGTTAGTATGTTTACGGCAAACTACTGGGCCACTTTAAGCAGCCTTGGGCTATCTATACTCATGGGTATTATCATGTGGTGCCTTGTAGCACCGGTGCTGTTTGTTATTTTGTACCAAACCATGTATTTGCTCTTTAGCAGGTTCAAGCAAAAAACTGAGCTGGCTGGTAATACTGAGGTTAATAATTAATTATTTTAAACTCTACCCGTCTATTTAACTTTCTTGTTTCTTCAGTGTTGTTGCTGGCAATGGGCCTGGTGCCACCATATGCTTTTTCATCAATACGTGCCGCAGGTACACCCCTTTGTACCAGGTATTTTTTCACTGTGCCCACCCGCTCTTTAGACAGCAAATAGTTTAAACGGGCGTTCCCTCTGTTGTCAGTATGCCCGCTAACTTCAATTTGCATACCGGGGTTATCTTTCATGGTTCTCACAATCAGGTCAAGCTCACGAAAAGACTCTTCCATTAAATTGGCAGTGGTTACTTCAAACAGCACATTTTTAAACTGAAACACAGCTCCTTTTTCTAAAGGCACCATTTTAAAAACCTGGTTACTCTCTGCTTCAATGGTAATACTTTCAGAAACTCCCATATAACCTTTTGACATGATATTTAATTCATAGGCCTGCCGCTTTAGCAATTCAGTTGTAAAGCGCCCTTTTTTAAACGAAATAACCTGTTGGGCCAGCTCGCTATTTACATTGCTCTTTTTATGCTCCAGGTCAAAATAAACATCACCAGCAATGGGTAAACCGGTTTTAGCATCAATAACCCTACAGTTTAACCTAGCTAACGTATTGTTATTTTTAGGGTGAGACACTGCAACCTCTAAAGGCAGGTAAGGGTTTTTAATGGGTATTCTACGTAAATCGCCATACCCGTTGCTGTTCTGTGTGGTTACAAAGTAGGCATACTTGCCAGAGGGGTCAATAGTATATGAAAGCTCTACCCCTACTGAGTTAATACTGTCGCCCATATTCCTAGGTTTTGACCAGTTTTGCCAGGTATCGTCCAAGCGCCTTGAAACAAATATATCTCTGCCGCCATACCCGCCATGGCCGTTGCTTGAAAAATACAGTGTTTTATTATCAGGCGCCAAAAATGGCGTCATTTCCTGATAGGCAGTATTAATTTTACCGCCTAAATTCTTAGGCTCAGTAAAGGTACCATCAACATTTCTGAAACTCACATAAATATCTTCCCCACCATAACTGCCATAAGACTGAATAGAGAGCAGCATAATGTTGCCATCTCTTGACAGGCTGATGTCTTGATTTTCAGAGTCGTTCTTAAAATACCGAACCTGTATATTTTCAGGGTAGCTCCAGCCATTTTCACCAATCATGGCTACTGATATGCCGTCTTGAACGGGGTTGTTGTGGTCATTAATATAATTGTTTCTTAAATACATGGCTCGGCCATCGGGCGAGAAGCCAATCACCCCATTCTTAAAGCGGTCATTCAGGGGGCGGCCTAAGTTCTGGGCTGGTGTCCATTGCCCGTTATCATCCAAAAGGCAATACCATATATCACCAGTATCGCCAATGCCGCCCTGGTTATCTGGGTGGTTGCTGCGTGTAAAAAACAGCACGCGACCATCGGGCGTAAACACTGGGTTGGCCTCATCAAAAGCTGTATTCACACTGGCACCAAGCTGCTCACTCATGCCACTGGGGCCGTTTTGGCTATAGCCCGTTGTGCCAACCGTACCCAACAGTACTGCTATAATAAAAGGAAAGAAATTAATAAATGCTGTTGCGCTACAAATACGGGGTGTTTTCATTCACTTTCAATCAAAAGAACAATCACAACTTCACAGTTCAAGCCAATACACAGGCCATCCTTAACCTAAGTATCAATCGATTAAACGTAATAAATAGTAAAAATAAACAAATTTGCTTACTTGAAACCATCTAACGGGTTAATCTTGTTTTTCAGTGTGCAAAAGTCGCACCAGAAACAATAAAGTCTATAACTTGGCTGGTATATACCACCACTGATCAAAGAAAAATGAAATTTGAAGGCACTGAATCTTATGTAGCCACTGAGGCCTTGCGTGTTGCGGTAGAGGCGTCTATTGCTTTACAAAAGCCCTTGTTAATAAAGGGCGAGCCTGGTACTGGCAAAACCATGCTTGCCTATGAGGTAGCCAAGGCATTTAACACACGGCTGGTTACCTGGCACGTTAAATCAACCACCACAGCCAAGCAGGGCCTGTATGAGTACGATGCGGTTACGCGCTTAAGAGATTCACAACTGGGTAATGAAAAAGTGAGTGACATAGGCAACTACATCATTAAAGGTAAAATGTGGGAGGCTTTTGAGGCTGAACAACCAGTGGTTTTGTTAATTGATGAAATTGATAAGGCAGATATTGAATTCCCTAACGACCTGCTACAAGAGCTAGACAAGATGGAGTTTTTCTGTTATGAGCTCAACCAAACCATCAGTGCCAAATGCCGGCCCATTGTAATCATTACCTCTAACAATGAAAAAGAGCTGCCCGATGCTTTTTTGCGGCGCTGTTTTTTTCATTACATCAGTTTTCCTGACAATGATACCATGCAGGAAATAATCAAGGTGCACTTTCCTGATTTAGAGGCACAACTGGTTAAAGAGGCCATGAGCACTTTTTATGCCATTAGAGACGTGAAAGGGCTCAAGAAAAAGCCCAGTACAAGCGAATTGATTGACTGGATCAGGCTGCTTATATTGGGTAAGCTTAGCCCTGACGAACTGGCTCAGACTGATATTAGTAAGGCCCTGCCGCCATTTGCCGGGGCATTAATTAAGAATGAGCAAGACTACGACAATTTTGAGCGCATGTTTAAACGCTTTTTATAAACCCATAAACTGGCCCAAGCTATGTTTCTTAACCTCTTTTTTATGCTCAGAGAGGCAGGCATACCAGTTGGTATTAAAGAATACCTTGACTTGCTTGCTACTTTAAACCACAACCTGGCACAGTTTAGCACAGAGCGCTTTTATGCCCTGTGCCGGGCTACTATGGTAAAACATGAGCAGTATTATGACCGGTTTGACCTGGTGTTTGGCTACTTGATAGGCAAGTTACAAGAGCTGCCCGATGATTTGTGGCAGCAAATACCTGACGAGTGGCTTAAAAAAGACTTTGAGCGCCTGCTTACTGATGAAGAGAAGGCCCTGATTGAAAGCCTGGGCGGCCTTGAAGCCCTGATGGAACGCTTTGAAGAGTTAATGGCCGAACAAAAAGAGCGCCACGCGGGCGGTAATAAATGGATTGGTACTGGGGGCACTTCGCCATTTGGTGCCTATGGCTATAACCCTGAAGGGTTTAGAATTGGGCAGAAAGAAAACAGAAACAACAGGGCTGTTAAGGTGTGGGATAAACGGGTATATAGAAATTTAGACAGTGATGTTGAGCTGGACACACGCACATTAAAAATGGCCCTTAAAAAGCTGCGTATTTTAACCAGAGAAGGCCTGGCTGATGAGCTGGATTTAGACAAAACCATTGATAGTACCACGCGCAACGCAGGCATGTTAGAGGTTGAGATGATGCCGCCCCGCAAAAACAATGTAAAGGTGTTGCTGTTGTTTGACGTTGGTGGTTCAATGGACCACCATATTGAAAGCAGCGAAAGGCTGTTTTCTGCTGCCAGGCATGAGTTTAAGCATATGGAGTATTTTTACTTTCATAACTGCCTGTACGAATCGGTCTGGAAAGACAGTAGAAGGCGTTGGAACGAAAAAACACCTGTTTTTGAACTATTCAATACCTACAATAGCGATTATAAGGTTATTTTCATTGGCGATGCCACCATGTCTCCCTATGAAATTACGCATGCGGGGGGCAGTGTAGAGCATTACAATGATGAGCCTGGTACCACCTGGCTTTCCCGCTTCCGCACGCATTTTCCTGATTGTGTATGGCTTAACCCCACCCATATCAGATACTGGCAACATACTGACTCTATCAGTATGCTGGCGCAGCTGTTCGAAAACCGAATGTTTCCACTTACCCTGGCTGGCATTGGCCAGGCCATGAAATCATTAAAAAACAAGAAGGTAATCTTAGAGCTCAGCAAGTTGTAAGGCCTGCCGGTTAGTCCAGTTCGTCTGTTTTATAAACCAGCATCGGAAATTTGGTAAGGTAGGCCAAACGCCTGGCTATGCTTCTGTGAAAAAGGCTTTCTAAAAAGTCTCTTTTGCTGGTTAGCAGCACCAGTAAATCGGCATTGGTTTCTGTCATATATTCGTCCAGGCTCAGTTCAACTGCATCGTGCCGTACGCGTAGTTCAAATGAGAGCGATTTGTAGTTCACAAAGCTGCTCATTTCTTCTCTGTATTGTTCGTACTTGTCATGTGCAGCCGTGTTGTCTTTTCCACTCAGGTGCAATACCTTAATTGCAGCGCCATACACAGTGGCCAGGGCTATAATTTTTTGTATTACCCGGTTATCTTCTTTGGCATAGCTGGTGGCATACACCAGTTTTTTCAGTGGTTTGTAAGTGGCATTGCTGGGCACAATCATTACCGGGCAGCCGGTACGGCTCACTACCTGTTTGGCATTGCTGCCCACCAATAAACTGTGGTCAGTACCAAAGCCCTTGGTGCCCATCACAATAAAGCTGGCATCGTGTTCTTTGGCATAAGTGTCAAGCTTATCAGCCAGGGCGCCATCTTCAACCACAACATCACATTTCATTAATCCATGGTGTAAATAAGCGCGCTCTACTTCTGCCTTCAAGGCCAGCATTTTATCTTTTATAGCCGCTTCTTTTTGATGCAGGCTGGTTAAGGGGTCTTCTACACCCAGAATTTCATTGTACTCTTCATCAGTTACGGTATGGTACAACACCAATGTGGCCTGAAAGTGTGCCCCCATTGAGGCAGCATACTCAAGTGCATTTAACGATGTTGGCGAAAAATCTGTAGGGCATAGTATTTTATCCATTGGGTTAATTCATTGGTTTGCTCAGGTAATTGTATGTATGAAGGTAGGCTAAATTTTAAATAATGAAAAGTGCCCTGGTGCCTTACACAGGTTTACTTACCCAGGGGCAGCCTGCCGGGTAAAAGCGCCATGGCCGCAGGGCATCGTTACCGGCATAATCAACCCCTATTCTGGTGGTGGCTACCAACTGGTTTGAGGCATAGCTGGTGTGGTGGCTTAGCCAAACAGCAGGCCCTTGCAATGAGGCCCCATAATGGCCTTTATCAATGCCCATGGCCTGGCAAACGGTGCCCGGCCCGGTAGTAAGCCGTTTGTTTAGTCTGGCCATGTTGCGGCGCTCCAGCATATGCGCTACGCCTTTAATTGGTTCAATGGCGCGCACCAGTACTGCATCTGCCTGGTCAGCCTGGTTTGTTACTATATTAAACAAATGGTGTATGCCATAGCATAAAAAAACATAGGCCACCCCACCGGTGTGGTACATCACCTCAGTGCGTGCAGTGCGGCGGCCGTGGGCATGGCACGCTTTGTCGTCAAGGCCCCGGTAGGCTTCTGTTTCTGTAATTATACCTGCGGTGTGCACACCGTTAATACAGGTATGTAGTACTGTACCCAGTAATTCCCGGGCAATGGCCACTACATCGGCCCTGGTATAAAATGCCTGTGGTATGGGGTTTGGTTGTGTAAGCATTACTGCAACATTAAACAATAGCACGCACACTGCCCAGGCCCATTGTTGGCCTGGTTACCGGGCATGGCGCATTCTATCCTGCCCAAAACGTTGCCCGGCGGCATATGGCTGTTATTTGTCGGCCAGCAAACATTGCCGGCTGCCTGCTACGCGCCTTTGGTTTGATATGTTTAGCCATTACACTAATTTAGCTGCGCAAAAAATTGCATCATTAACAAATTAACCTCCATATGAAGAAGTTACTTCTACATTCATCTGTATTTGCATTTGCCGTATTGTTGCTGTTGGCCAGCCAGGTAACTGCCAGGCAAATTGATACCCCAAGGCCCAGCCCGCACAATGTGTTTACCCAACAGGTAGGCTTAACTGATATTACGGTTGACTACTCTCGCCCTGGTGCCAAAGGCCGTGAAATTTTTGGTGGTTTGGTGGCCTATGGCCAAATATGGCGTACTGGTGCCAACAATGCCACCACCATTGAGTTTAGCACTGATGTGACGCTTGAAGGCAATAAGGTAGCTGCTGGCAAGTATGCCCTTTACTCTGTTCCAGGTCAAAATGAATGGTCTATTCATTTATATACTGACCTGAGCCTGGGTGGCAATGTAGGCGGTTATGACAAAAGCAAAGAGTTGTTACAGTTTACAGTAAAGCCCAGTAAGGTTACTGAAGCGGTAGAGACCTTTACAATTGATATCAACGACTTGAAAGATGATCAAGCCAGCATTAACTTAATCTGGGAAAATACCAAAGTAAGCTTTACTGTAGGCGTTGAGTATGATGGTATTGTAATGAAGCAAATTGAGCGTGCCATGCGTAACCCCCTTGGCCAGGTAGCTACACAATATGCAACTGCTGCCACGTACTTTCTTGATAACGAGAAAGACATGAAGCAGGCGCAAGAGTGGATTGACAAAGCCATTGAAATTAACCCCAATGCCTTCTGGTACATGCACACCAAAGCCAGAATACACGCCGCCCAAAAAGATTACAAGGGTGCTATTGAAGTTGCCAAGCAATCAATGGAAAAGGCCAAAGCCAACCCTGGTGGTGACTTTGGTTACGTAAAAAGAAATGAAGATGCCATAGCCATGTGGAAGAAGAAAAAATAGGCAAATCAGCCCTTAAGCAAAAGCCCTGTTTTGTAACAGGGCTTTTTTTTTGTTTACACAACTGCACCAACCTTTTTAGACAAGTTGGTACCTTTTACACTGCTTTGGCCAAATAATATTACGTATTTCATCACTTCTACACCGTTAGCAAAGGCCTTTATATGTATACTGATAACCAGAAATTACTGCATTTTTTTAGTATTGTGGCGCGAATCAAGTAAATTGCCTGCCTTTTATTTCTTTGCCAAAAAGTGTGTAAACTATTATTAAACCATAAATTTTATCCATTTACTAAAATAACTATGAGAAGACCATTACTTGTTCAGCCACAAAAAAGCGCTTCAAAGGCTTTAATGCTTACGATGCTTTTGTGCTTTTGGGCTTTTGCCATGCAGGCCCAAACACTGCACACCAAGTTAGAACACAAACATGACCACCACCATGAAGAAGGTGAGCTGATTATCACCGATGCTTACGAAGCAATGTATGTGAACCACCTCACGCAGTGTAAGCTTAGAGGTATTATGGAAGACAAGCATACCAAGGTAGACCGCCCTGCGGTACGGACTGAGGTAGTTGATGGTCAGAATTTTATTATTGGCCCAACAGCTACTTTTATTGTTACCTACAACAACTTTACCCCAGAAGCGCAAACGGCTTTTCAGGCCGCTGTTGATATTTGGGCTACCCAAATTGCTTCTGATGTACCTATTGAAATTGTACCTAATTTCGACTCGTTAGCTTCAGGCGTATTAGGTTCTGCCGGTTCAAACTTTGTGTACCGCAATTTTGCTAACGCACCCGAGGCCGATGTATTTTACCCTGCTGCTTTGGCCAATAAACTGGCTGGTACAGACATTAATACTGGTGAACATGACATTAACGCCACTTTTAGCAGTGTTTTTGCCAACTGGTATTTTGGCACTGACGGCAACACCCCTTCAGGCCAGTTTGACTTTCTTTCAGTAGTACTGCACGAAATTGGCCATGGTCTTGGCTTTT